>NZ_JBSGXU010000007.1:0-94182 GCF_053610205.1 Streptomyces sp. NPDC054932
GCCTGGTGGGGCCGGGGAGGGCGCTCGGTGGTGACGGGCGCCGGGCACCCGCGACGGCTCGGCCGCGGGTGGGGCGGGGCGTCAGTTGTGGCTGTGCAGGACCTCGTTCAGGCCGCCCCAGGCCGCCTTGTACGGGCGGGCCTCGACGGCGCCGCTGACCGAGTTGCGGCGGAAGAGGATGTTGTTGGCGCCGGAGAGCTCCAGGGCCTTGACGATCTGGCCGTCCGGGAGGGTGACGCGGGTGCCCGCGGTCACGTAGAGGCCGGCCTCGACGACGCACTCGTCGCCCAGCGCGATGCCCACGCCCGCCTCGGCGCCGATCAGGGTGCGCTCGCCGATCGAGATGATCTGCTTGCCGCCGCCCGAGAGGGTGCCCATGGTGGAGGCGCCGCCGCCGATGTCGGAGCCGTTGCCGACCACGACGCCCGCGGAGATGCGGCCCTCGACCATGGAGGTGCCGAGGGTGCCGGCGTTGAAGTTGACGAAGCCCTCGTGCATGACGGTGGTGCCCTCGGCGAGGTGCGCGCCGAGGCGGACGCGGTCCGCGTCGGCGATGCGGACGCCCTTGGGGGCGACGTAGTCCGTCATCCGCGGGAACTTGTCGATCGAGGTGACCTGGAGGTGCAGGCCCTCGGCGCGGGCGTTGAGGCGGACGGTCTCGACCTGGTCGACCGCGACCGGGCCCAGCGAGGTCCAGGCGACGTTGGCCAGCAGGCCGAAGACGCCGTCGAGGTTCTGGCCGTGCGGCTTGACCAGGCGGTGGCTCAGCAGGTGCAGGCGCAGGTACGCGTCGTGCGCGTCCAGCGGCTTGTCCTCCAGGGAGGCGATGACCGTGCGGACGGCTACGACCTCGACACCGCGGACCCCGTCCGTACGGATCGCCTTGGCCGCGGCGGCACCGAGCAGTTCCACGGCCTGGTCGGCGGTGAGGCGCTCGGTGCCGGCCGGGCCGGGCTCGGCGACCAGCTCGGGGGCGGGGAACCAGGTGTCGAGGACGGTGCCGTCGGCGGTGAGGGTGGCAAGTCCGGCGGCGACGGCGCCGGTGGTACGCGTAGCAGTCATATCCGAAACCTAACCGGCGACGGCCCGAGCTTGCGAACCGGTCTCATGTGCCGGTCGGACCGCGTGTCGCCGCTGCCGTGCCGACGTCCACAGCAGCACCCCGCCCGCCCCCGCCGCCAGCACCGCACTCAGCGGCCACAGCAGCCCGGGCGCGGCGGAGTACAGGGCTCCGCCCAGGGGCGGGCCGAGGACGACCCCGCTGACCGAGACCCCCGCGTACAGGCTCTGGAACCGCCCGATGGCGTGTTCGGGTGCCTGGTCGGCCATGTAGGCGGTGGCGGTGGTCTTGTAGAGGATCTCGCCGAGGCTCAGCAGGATCATCATCGCCACCGCGCTCCCGATCCCGGCCCCGAGCAGCAGCGCCGCGTAACCGGACCCGACGAGCACCATCCCGGTGCCGATGACCGGCAGCGCGGGTCGTTCGCGCAGGGCGACGGCGGCGGGCAGTTCCAACAGCAGGATCACCCCTCCGTTCAGGGCGATGACGAGCCCGAAGACGCGCGCGTCCAGGCCGTGGTCGGCGAGGAAGGCCGGGAAGGTGGAGTACTGCTGGCGGTAGACGACATCGGTCACCAGGATCGCGCCGAGCAGCACCAGCACGGCGGGGCGGGCGCGCAGTTCACGCCAGAGGCTCTGTTCGCCGTGGCCCGGACCCCCGTCCCGGGCCACGGCGGGTGTGCGGGAAACGCCGCGGGCCGGGACGACCCGCGCGGTCCAGACGGCGAAGAGGAGCGTGCCGATGCCGTCGCCGACGAAGAGCCAGTCGTAGGAGAAGCCGGTGGCGACCAGGGCGCCCAGTGGCGGCCCGAGGGTGAATCCGCCGTTGGAGACGCAGCGCACGAGGGCGAAGGCCTGACGGCGGGCCCCCTCCGGGACGGCGACCGCGACCAGCGCGGAGTTGGCGGCCCGGATCACGCCGGAGGCGTACTGGGCCACCGGCAGGGCCGCGTACAGCAGCGGGGTGGGCAGCAGCGGGAGCGCCGTCAGGGCGATGCCGCCGAGGGTGGCGGCGGCCAGCAGCACCCGGCGGTGTCCGAAGCGGTCGCCGTACCAGCCGCCGGTGAAGTTGCCGGCGATCAACCCGACACCGCCGATACCGACCACCAGGCCCGCCCGGGCGGCGCCGAGGCCGCGCGGGCCGGTCAGGTAGAGGAAGACGAAGACGAAGGTGAAGCTGACGACGGCGTTGACGAAGACCCCCGCAGCCAGCAGCCACACGACCCTCGGTATGTCCTTGAACCCCTGCAGCACACCCGTGTCCCCCAGATCCAGCGAGTCGGTTCCTTTTGGGAACGGACTATGTCAGCATGACAGCCTTGGGTCAACGGACGAAGGAGTTCCCATGGCCCAGCGCACACACCTCGGCGACGCGGACTGCGCCATCGCCCAGGCCCTCGACGTGGTGGGCGACTGGTGGACGCTGCTGATCGTGCGCGACGCCGCGCGCGGCGTGCACCGCTTCGACGAGTTCCAGCGCGAGCTGGGGATGTCCCGCAAGGTGCTGGCGGAGCGGCTGAAGCTGCTCGTCGAGGCCGGGGTGCTGTCGCGCGAGCCGTACCAGGAGCGCCCGGTGCGGCACGAATACCGGCTGACCCCGCGCGGACGGGGGCTGCTGCCCGTCCTGGTGGCCCTCCAGGACTGGGGAGACACCTGGATCCTGGGAGAGGGAGAGATGACGGCGACGACCGACGATGCCTCGCGCGAGGCGGAGCGGGTGCACGCGCTGCGCGGCACGCGGGTGCCGCACCTGCTGCTGCCGGACCGTTTCGGCGAGCTGCGCGACCCGGTGGCGGACACCCCGTTCACGGTCCTGTACTGCTTTCCCGGCGCGTACGCCCGCGCCGAGTCCTACCCGCCCGGCTGGGCCGGGATCCCGGGCGCCAAGGGATGCACGTTCGAGTCATGCACCTACCGCGACCAGCTCGCGGAGTTCACCGCGGCCGGCGCCACCGTGCACGGCGTGTCGACCCAGCGCCCGGACGAACAGCGGGAGTTCGCGGAGCAGGAGCGGTTGCGCTTCCCACTGCTCTCGGACGCGGACCTGGCGCTGACGGCCGCGCTGCGCCTGCCGACGTTCCGCGCGGCGGGCACGAGCCGGACCAAGCGGCTGACGCTGGTCATCGACCGCGACCGCACGGTCCGCGAGGTGATCTATCCGATCCAGGACATCGAGGCGAGCGTGCAAACGGCCCTCGCAGCCGTCCGCTCCGCGGCCTGAGCGAGCCGGCGGGCCGCCGGGGCGGGCAGGGGCGGGGGCCGGGCGGCGGCACGCCTACGACGGCCGGAGCACCCGCCGCAGGACCTCGCGGGCGTACTCCTCGTCGTACGCGGCGTCGGTCAGCAGGACCTGCAGGCTGATGCCGTCCATCGCCGCCACCAGCGCCCGGGCCGTCACGGGGTCGGTCCGCGCGGTCAGTGCCCCGGACACGGCCTCGTACCACTCCGCCGCCACCGGGCGCAGCGCCGGGCGGCGCAGGGCCGCGAGGTAGAGCTCGTACTCCAGCTCCACCCGGCGGCGGTCCGCCGCCAGCAGCTCCCCCAGCAGACGGGCCAGTACCCGCGCGAGGTCGGCGTCCGGGTCCGCCAGCGCCGCCGAGTCCGCCACCACCCGCGCGAAGCCCTCGTTGGCCTGGCGCAGCGCGGCGACCAGCAGCTCGTCCAGCGTCTTGAAGTGGTAGGTCGTCGACCCGAGCGGTACATCGGCCTCCGCGGCCACGCTGCGGTGGCTCAGCCCGGCGATGCCCTTCTCGCCCACCACCCGGATCGCCGCGTCGACGATCCGCTGCCGCCGGTCCGGGTCGTAGCGCCGCACGGCGGCGGGCATCAGTGCGCGCCGCCGAGGTTCAGCAGGACCACGCCACCGATGACCAGGGCGATCCCGGCGATCTTCGCGGCGGTGGCCTGCTCCCCGAGGAACACCATGCCGATGGCGGCGATGGCGGCGGTGCCGACGCCGGCCCATATCGCGTAGGCCGTACCGACCGACATGGACTTCAGCGTCTGCGCGAGCAGCGTGAAGGCTATGACGTAGCCCAGCAGGGTGCCCAGCGAGGGCCAGAGCTTCGTGAACCCGTCGCTGTACTTCATGGCGGTGGTTCCGGCGACCTCGGCGGCGATCGCCGCGGCAAGCAGTACGTAGGGCATGTGTACAAGAGTACATATCGATGCGTACGGCCGTACACAAGCGGAGGGGAAACTCGCCGCCATGCCCCTGACATGCTGGGATACGGTGTGCGTTCGATGGGGGAACGAGCAGACGGAGCACATGCATGACGCAGAGCGCAGGGTGGGGATCCACGGGGGCACCGGGGCCCGGAGGCCCGGGCGGCGCGCCGCCGCAGTGGGGAGCTCCACCGCCACCGCCGCAGCCCGGGGCGATACCGCTGCGGCCCCTGGGCCTCGGGGACGTCGTGAGCGGTTCGTTCGCCACGCTCGGCCGCCACTGGAAGCAGCTGGCCGGCGTGATGCTGGCCGTGCAGGGCATCTGTCTGCTGGTCATGGCCCTGCTGACGGGCATTGCCGCCGCCGCGGTGTACGACCACATCGAGCCGGTCTTCGACCCGCCCTACGGGCAGGACCCGTCGGCCGAGCACCTCACGCCGTTCCTCGTCGCGGCCGTCACGCTGTTCGTGCTGCTGTTCGCCGTGGGGCTGCTGGGCATGGCGGTGCTCACCGCCCTGTGCCCGGCGATCCTCCGCGAGGCCGTCATGGGCCGGCCCACCACCTTCCGTGCGATGTGGCGCACGTCCCTGCGGCGGACTCCCGCCGTCCTGGGCACGCTGGCGCTCACCGGACTGATCGTGGGCGCCCCGGTGCTCGCCGCCTTCGCGGTGTGGATTCCGCTGATGATGATCTCCGTCTCCGGCGACGACCCGTCGCCCGAGGCCGTGCTCCTCCTGCCCGCGCTCCTGCTGCCCGCCGTCCCGGTGGCCGTCTGGCTCGGCACCCGGCTCAGCCTGGCCCCCGCCGTGGCGGTCATGGAGGAGGGCGGCCCCGTCACCGCGCTGCGCCGCTCGACCGCACTGGTCAGGGGCGACTGGTGGCGGATCTTCGGCATCACCCTGGTCGGCAGCATGATCGCGATGAGCATCGCCTACATGATCCAGATGCCCTTCCAGCTCATCGGCATGTTCGGGCTGATCCCGCTCATGGCCGAGGGCGAGGGAGCCGACCCGTCGGCGGGCCTGATCGTCGCCCTCGTGTTCGCCTTCCTGTGCATGCTGGTCGGCGGCGGCGTGAGCCAGATGTTCCAGATCGGGTACACGCAGCTGTTCAGCAATCTGCTCTACGTGGACCAGCGGATCCGGCGCGAGAACCTCGCCCCCGCCATCCTCGCCGAACTCGCCGCGCAGACCGCCGGCACCGGACCCGCACCCGCAGGTGCCCCCGCAGACGCGCAGCCGGAACCGCAGGCCGGCCCGCAGCAGAACGGGCCGTCGGACGGCTGAGCGGCCGACCGACACGAGGAAGGGCCCCCGGCGCGATGCCGGGGGCCCTTCCTCGTTCACAACGGCTCAGACGTTGAAGCCGAGCGCGCGGAGCTGCTCGCGGCCGTCGTCCGTGATCTTGTCCGGGCCCCACGGCGGCATCCAGACCCAGTTGATGCGAAGTTCGCTCACGATGCCGTCCGTCGCCGACTTCGCCTGGTCCTCGATGACGTCCGTCAGCGGGCAGGCCGCCGAGGTCAGCGTCATGTCGAGGGTGGCGATGTTCGCGTCGTCGATGTGGATGCCGTAGATCAGGCCCAGGTTGACGACGTCGATGCCCAGCTCGGGGTCGACCACGTCGTAGAGGGCCTCACGGACCTCCTCCTCGGTGGCCGGCTTGATCGACGCCTCGGGCGTCGCGTTCTCGGTCATGCCGTCTTCCTCTCCGCGTCGCCCAGAGCCTGGGCCGTCGCGTCCTTCCACGCCATCCAGCTCAGCAGAGCACACTTCACACGAGCCGGGTACTTGGAGACGCCGACGAACGCGACCGCGTCCTCCAGCACCTCCTCCATGGCCTCGTCGGGCTCGATCTTGCCCTTGGACTGCATCATCTCCAGGAAGACACCCTGGATCTTCTGCGCCTCGGCCAGTTCCTTGCCCACGAGCAGCTCGTTCAGTACGGACGCGCTGGCCTGGCTGATGGAGCAGCCCTGGCCCTCGTACGAGACGTCGGTCAGCGTCTCGCCGTCGTACTTCACGCGCAGCGTGATCTCGTCACCGCACGTCGGGTTGACGTGGTGCACCTCGGCGTCGCCGTCGCGCAGGCCACGCCCGTGCGGGTGCTTGTAGTGGTCCAGGATCAATTCCTGGTACATCGAATCCAGCTTCACTGCGTCCTCGTCGCCTCGTCCGTCAGCCGAAGAAGTTCCGTACGTGCTCCAGCCCGTCGATCAGTGCGTCGACCTCGGCCGGAGAGGAGTACAGGTAGAAAGACGCTCGCGTCGTCGCAGGAATTCCGTAGCGCAGGCAGACGGGGCGCGCGCAGTGGTGTCCCACGCGGACCGCGATGCCCTGCTCGTCCAGCACCTGACCGACGTCGTGCGGGTGGATGTCACCCAGTACGAAGGAGATCGCGGCGCCGCGGTCCTCGGCCGTGGTGGGGCCGATGATCCGCAGGTCGGGCACCTCGGCGAGGCGCTTGATCGCGTACTCGGTGATCGCGTGCTCGTGCGCGGCGATCTTGTCCATGCCGATCGCGGTCAGGTAGTCCACGGCCGCGCCGAGGCCGACGGCCTGGGCGATCGGGGGCGTACCCGCCTCGAACTTGTGGGGCGCCGGGGCGTAGGTCGAGGCGTGCATCGACACGGTCTCGATCATCTCGCCGCCACCGAGGAACGGGGGCAGGTCCTCCAGGAGCTCCTGGCGGCCCCAGAGGACGCCGATGCCGGTCGGGCCGCACATCTTGTGGCCGGTGAAGGCCACGAAGTCGGCGCCGAGCGCCTGCACGTCCAGCGGCATGTGCGGAGCGGCCTGGGAGGCGTCGATCAGCACGAGGGCGCCGACGTCCTGGGCGCGCCGGACGATCGCCTCGACCGGGTTGACCGTGCCCATGATGTTGGAGACCAGCGTGAAGGAGACGATCTTCGTCTTCTCCGTGATGACCTCTTCGATGTTGGACAGGTCGAGCCGGCCGTCGTCGGTGAGGCCGAACCACTTCAGCTTCGCGCCGGTGCGCTGCGCCAGCAGCTGCCACGGCACGATGTTGGAGTGGTGCTCCATCTCCGTGATGGCGATCTCGGTCTCGCGGTCGACCCGGTAGGGCTCGTCGGCCCAGCCGAGCATGTTCGCGACGAGGTTGAGCGACTCCGAGGCGTTCTTGGTGAAGATCACCTCGTCGCGGCTCGGCGCGTTGATGAAGGCGGCGACCTTGTCGCGAGCGCCCTCGTACAGCGCCGTGGCCTCCTCGGCGAGCACGTGCACGCCGCGGTGGACGTTGGCGTTGTGCTGCTCGTAGTACTCGTTCAGCGCGTCGAGCACCTGGCGCGGCTTCTGCGAGGTCGCCGCGTTGTCCAGGTAAACGATCTTCTTCCCGTCGTGGACCACACGATCCAGCAGGGGGAAGTCCTTGCGGATCGCCTCGATGTCGAGGAGGCCAGGCAGCTGTGTCACGCGGTCGCGCCACCCTTCACGTACTTGTCGTAGCCCTCGGCCTCCAGCTGGTCGGCGAGCTCGGCGCCACCGGACTCGGCGATGCGGCCGTTCGCGAACACGTGCACGAAGTCGGGCTTGATGTAGCGCAGGATGCGCGTGTAGTGGGTGATCAGCAGGGTGCCGACCTCGCCGGTCTCGCGGACGCGGTTGACGCCCTCGGAGACGATGCGCAGCGCGTCGACGTCCAGGCCGGAGTCGGTCTCGTCGAGGATCGCGATCTTCGGCTTGAGGAGCTCCAGCTGCAGGATCTCGTGGCGCTTCTTCTCGCCGCCGGAGAAGCCCTCGTTGACGTTGCGCTCGGCGAAGGCCGGGTCCATCTGGAGCTGCTCCATCGCGGACTTGACCTCCTTCACCCAGGTACGCAGCTTCGGCGCCTCGCCGCGGATGGCGGTGGCCGAGGTGCGCAGGAAGTTGGAGACCGAGACGCCGGGGACCTCGACCGGGTACTGCATGGCGAGGAAGACGCCGGCGCGGGCGCGCTCGTCGACGGACATCTCCAGGACGTCCTCGCCGTCGAGGGTCACGGTGCCACCGGTGATGGTGTACTTCGGGTGACCGGCGAGCGAGTACGCCAGGGTGGACTTGCCGGAGCCGTT
Source organism: Streptomyces sp. NPDC054932 (assembly GCF_053610205.1). Lineage (NCBI taxonomy): Bacteria > Bacillati > Actinomycetota > Actinomycetes > Kitasatosporales > Streptomycetaceae > Streptomyces > Streptomyces sp. NPDC054932. Next base: position 8,297 of record NZ_JBSGXU010000007.1, read on the forward strand.
CGGACCCATGATGGCGTGCGTCTCACCCTGCTTGACGGTGAGGTCGACGCCCTTGAGGATCTCGCGGGCGCCGTTCTCGGCCTCGACGGAGACGTGCAGGTCGTGGATTTCAAGCGTTGCCATGGATACCTCAGGACTCCTGGGTGAGGGAGACGAGCACGTCGTCCCCTTCGATCTTTACGGGGTAAACGGGTACGGGGCGCGTCGCGGGGAGGCCGGACGGCTTGCCGGTGCGCAGGTCGAAGGCCGAACCGTGCAGCCAGCACTCGATCATGCAGTCCTCGACCTCTCCCTCCGAGAGGGACACGTTCGCGTGCGAGCAGATGTCGTTGATCGCGAACACCTCCCCGTCGGTGGAGACGATGGACACCGGCGTGCCGTCGAGTTCCACCCGCTTGGGGGTGTTCTCCTCCAGCTCGCTCAGCGCGCAGGCCTTGACGTAGGGCATCAGACGGAACCCTGGAGCTCGGCCTCGATCTTGGCGAGCAGGCGCTCCTCGATGTCCGCGACGCCGATCTGCTGGACGAGCTCGGCGAAGAAGCCGCGCACGACCAGACGGCGGGCCTCGTCGGCCGGGATGCCCCGCGCCTGGAGGTAGAAGAGCTGCTCGTCGTCGAAGCGGCCGGTGGCGGAGGCGTGGCCGGCGCCGACGATCTCGCCGGTCTCGATCTCCAGGTTCGGCACCGAGTCGACCCGCGCTCCGTCGGTGAGGACGAGGTTGCGGTTCATCTCGTAGGTGTCGGTGCCCTCGGCGGTCTTCTCGATGAGCACGTCACCGATCCAGACCGCGTGGGCGTCCTGGCCCTGGAGCGCGCCCTTGTAGACCACGTTCGACTTGCAGTGCGGGGCCTTGTGGTCGACCAGGAGACGGTGCTCCTGGTGCTGGCCGGCGTCCGTGAAGTACAGGCCGAAGAGCTCGACCTCGCCGCCGGGACCGGCGTAGGTCACGCGCGGGTGCAGGCGGACGAGGTCGCCGCCGAAGGTGACCACGATGGACTTGAAGGTCGCGTCGCGGCCGACCAGCGCGTTGTGCTGGGAGACGTGGACGGCGGTGTCGTCCCAGTCCTGCACCGACACGACCGTGAGCTTGGCACCGTCGCCGACGAGGAAGTCGACGTTGGCGGCGCGCACGCCGTCACCGGTGTGGTCGATGACGATGACGGCCTCGGCGAACGCCTGGACGTCGAAGACGGTGTGGCCGAAGGTCGTACCGCCCTCGCCGTGCAGCGACACGCGCACGGGCTCGGCCAGGACGGCCTCCTTGGGCACGGTGACGACCGTGGCCTTGGCGAAGGACGAGAACGCCTGAGCGGCGATCCGGTCCACCGGGGTGCCGGCCTTGCCGATGCGCGCGTCGCCGCGCTCCACCGACTCGACGGTGACGCCCTCGGGCGCGTCGATCTGGGCCTTCATGGTGCCGTTGGCGACCGCGGTGCCGTTGTGCAGACCGCGCATGCGGGCGAGCGGCGTGAAGCGCCACTCCTCCTCGCGGCCGTCCGGAATCGGGAAGTCGGCCACGTCGAAGGACGGGGGCGCGCTCATCCGGGTGGCGACGGTGGACTCTGCGGCCACCGCGATCGCGCCGGCGGTGGTGGAGCCCGCCGGAATGTTCTGAGCCTCAGCCATGGCTGTCGTCTTGCTCGCTCTCTTAAAAGAACACGTCTATGAATGTGCTGCGGGGCGGGAGCGGCCGGTACTAGCCGACCGAACCCTCCATCTGCAGCTCGATCAGCCGGTTGAGCTCCAGCGCGTACTCCATCGGCAGCTCCTTCGCGATCGGCTCGACGAAGCCGCGGACGATCATGGCCATGGCCTCGAACTCCGTCAGACCGCGGCTCATCAGGTAGAAGAGCTGGTCGTCGGAGACCTTGGAGACCGTGGCCTCGTGGCCCATGGAGACGTCGTCCTCGCGGACGTCCACGTAGGGGTACGTGTCCGAGCGGGAGATGGTGTCGACCAGGAGCGCGTCGCACAGCACGTTGGACTTCGAGCCGTGGGCGCCCTCGCCGATCTCGACCAGGCCTCGGTAGGAGGTACGGCCGCCGCCTCGCGCCACCGACTTGGAGACGATGTTCGAGGAGGTGTTCGGCGCCATGTGGACCATCTTGGAGCCGGCGTCCTGGTGCTGGCCCTCGCCCGCGAAGGCGATGGAGAGGGTCTCGCCCTTGGCGTGCTCGCCCATCAGGTAGACGGCCGGGTACTTCATGGTGACCTTGGAACCGATGTTGCCGTCGATCCACTCCATGGTCGCGCCCTCGTACGCCACGGCGCGCTTGGTGACCAGGTTGTAGACGTTGTTCGACCAGTTCTGGATCGTCGTGTAGCGGCAGCGGCCGCCCTTCTTGACGATGATCTCGACCACGGCGCTGTGCAGCGAGTCCGAGGAGTAGATCGGGGCGGTGCAGCCCTCGACGTAGTGGACGTAGGCGTCCTCGTCGACGATGATCAGCGTCCGCTCGAACTGGCCCATGTTCTCCGTGTTGATACGGAAGTAGGCCTGGAGCGGGATGTCGACCTTCACGCCCTTGGGGACGTAGATGAAGGAGCCGCCGGACCACACCGCGGTGTTCAGCGACGCGAACTTGTTGTCGCCGACCGGGATGACCGTGCCGAAGTACTCCTGGAAGAGCTCCGGGTGCTCCTTGAGCGCGGTGTCCGTGTCGAGGAAGATGACGCCCTGCTCCTCCAGGTCCTCACGGATCTGGTGGTAGACGACCTCGGACTCGTACTGGGCCGCGACACCGGCGACGAGGCGCTGCTTCTCCGCCTCCGGGATGCCGAGCTTGTCGTACGTGTTCTTGATGTCCTCGGGCAGGTCCTCCCACGAAGCGGCCTGCTTCTCGGTGGAACGCACGAAGTACTTGATGTTGTCGAAGTCGATGCCCGAGAGGTCGGAACCCCAGTTCGGCATGGGCTTCTTGTCGAACAGCTTCAGGCCCTTGAGGCGGAGCTTGAGCATCCACTCCGGCTCGGACTTCTTCGCCGAGATGTCGCGGACGACCTCCTCGGACAGACCCCGCTTGGCAGCGGCACCGGCCGCGTCGGAGTCGGCCCAGCCGTATTCATAGGTGCCCAGGCCATCGAGCTCAGGGTGAGCGATCTCCGTGGTCATGCGGGGTTCCTCCCGGCCGTACTTGCAGATACTGATGTGTCGGTCTGTGTGGTGCTCGCGCTGCGCGGAATGAATGTCGTACACACCCCGTCGCCGTGGGCGATCGTGGCGAGGCGCTGCACATGGGTCCCGAGCAGGCGGGAGAAGACCTCGGTCTCCGCCTCGCAGAGCTGCGGGAACTGCTCGGCGACGTGCGCGACCGGGCAGTGGTGCTGGCAGAGCTGTTCACCGCTGTGCGGACCGGGAGCGCTCTTCGCCGTAGCAGCGTACCCGTCCACGGTCAACGCCTTGGCAAGGGCCTCCGCGCGCTCCTGCGGGGCGGCGGACTCGACGGCTTCCTTGTATGCCTGCGCCTGCGCTTCCATCCGGGCCCTGGCGAAGGCGGCCACGGCCACCTCGCCCTGCTCGCCGCCGCCGACGGACTGCGCGATCCAGCGCAGGGCGTCCGCGGCGAGCGTGTCGTAGGACTGGTCGAAGGAGTCGCGGCCGCAGTCGGTGAGCGCGAAGACCTTGGCGGGCCGACCCCGGGTGCGCGCACCGTACACACGCTGCTCACGGGGTTCGACCACGTCGTCGGTGACGAGCGTGTCGAGGTGGCGGCGGACGGCGGCCTGGGTGAGGCCGAGGCGCTGGGCGAGGTCGGCGACGGTGGACGGACCGTGGTCCAGGATCGAGCGCGCCACGCGGTTGCGGGTTGACCGCTCCCCGGTGCCGAGCTCCCCCTGAGGGGTGTCGATCTGCCGTTCGCCGTATTTCACAACGCCATTGTTGCGTAATTAACCGAGCCGCGACAAGCCGTGATGGACGCCACGCCTGGTGGCCTCCATCACTAAGGGTCACCTTATTTATCGACGGAGAGTTATTCGGACCAGGGCATTCCGTTAAGTCCCCGAGCGCCTCCGGCGAGCCCGCAGACCGCTCCCACCAGCACGTTTGTACCCACAATGGTTGCCGGGCACCACGAACGCCGCGTTCCGGAAAAGATCACGGAAACATGCCGGTCCCCCCTGGGCCGGTCGAGCGAAAAGAACCATATTCGCGATGCGATGTTCGAATCCCGCGGAGCCGGGGGCGGCCGCGACCCCGCAACCCCCGCCCCCTCCCCGGGCTCCGTAGACTCACCCCCCATGAGCAACGACCCCGCCGTGGAGATCCGCGGACTGGTGAAGCGGTACGGCACCAAGACCGCGGTGGACGGCCTGGACCTCACCGTCCGGAGCGGCTCCGTCACCGCGGTCCTCGGTCCCAACGGCGCGGGCAAGACGACCACGGTGGAGACCTGCGAGGGCTACCACCGCCCCGACGCCGGCACCGTCCGCGTCCTCGGCCTCGACCCGGTCGCCCGGGCCGAGGCCCTGCGCCCGCGGATCGGCGTGATGCTGCAGTCCGGCGGCGTCTACTCCGGAGCCCGCGCCGTCGAGATGCTGCGCCACATGGCCAAGCTGTACGCCGACCCGCTCGACGTCGGCACCCTGGTGGAACGCCTCGGACTCGGCGGCTGCGGCCGCACCCCCTACCGCCGGCTCTCCGGCGGCCAGCAGCAGCGCCTCGCCCTGGCCATGGCCGTCGTGGGCCGCCCCGAGCTGGTCTTCCTGGACGAGCCCACCGCCGGCCTGGACCCGCAGGCCCGCCGCGCGACCTGGGACCTCGTACGGGAGCTGCGCACCGACGGGGTCACCGTCGTCCTCACCACCCACCACATGGACGAGGCCGAGCAGCTCGCGGACGAGGTCGCGATCGTGGACGCGGGCCGGGTCATCGTCCACGGCAGCCCCGAGCAGCTGTGCCGGGGCGGCGCCGAGAACACCCTGCGCTTCACCGGCCGCCCCTCCCTCGACCTCGCCTCGCTGCTGAAGGCGCTGCCCGACGGCACCGAGGCCGCCGAGCTGATGCCGGGCGTCTACCGGGTCACCGGCGACGTCCACCCCCAGCTGCTGGCCACCGTCGCCTCCTGGTGCGCACAGCACGGCGTGATGCCGGACAGCCTCACGGTGGAGCGGCACACCCTCGAGGACGTCTTCCTCGAACTGACCGGTAAGGAGCTGCGCGCATGAGCGCCGGTACGTTCACCCCCCGCCCGGGGGCCGCGCCCGTGTCCCGCATGATCCTCGCGCAGACGGCCCTGGAGACCAGGATGCTGCTGCGCAACGGGGAGCAGCTGCTGCTGACCGTGATCATCCCGGCGCTGCTGCTCACCCTCTTCTCCGCCGTGGACATCGTCGACACCGGGAGCGAGAAGTCCGTGGACTTCCTCGCGCCGGGGATCCTGGCGCTCGCCGTGATGTCCACGGCCTTCACCGGCCAGGCCATCGCCACCGGCTTCGACCGCCGCTACGGGGTCCTCAAGCGGCTCGGGGCCTCTCCCCTGCCGCGCTGGGCCCTGATGGCCGCCAAGACCCTGTCGGTGCTGGTCACCGAGGTGCTGCAGATCGCCCTGCTGACGGTGATCGCCCTCGCGCTGGGCTGGTCCCCGCAGGGCGACCCGCTGTCGGTCGCCGCGCTGATCCTGCTGGGCACCGCCGCCTTCTCGGGGCTCGGACTGCTGATGGCGGGCACCCTCAAGGCCGAGATGACCCTGGCCGCCGCCAATCTGGTCTTCCTGCTGCTGCTGGTCGGCGGCGGGGTGATCGTGCCGCTGGAGAAGTTCCCGGACACCGTGCAGTCCGTACTGGGGCTGCTGCCCATCTCGGCCCTGTCCGACGGGCTGCGCGAGGTCCTGCAGCACGGGTCCGCGCTCCCGTGGGTCGACGCGGCCGTGCTGGCGGGCTGGGCCGTACTCGGTCTCGGCGCCGCCGCGCGGCTCTTCCGCTGGGAATGAAATCCCTCCCGTCCCGACGGCATTGCCGCGAGGATGGGCGCCTCACACATGAAGCCGGGGGGCGGACATGGTGCAGCGGGAGGCCGTTCTACGGCTGGACGACCAATGGGCACGGGTGCGGTCGGGGGCGGAGCACACGGAGCCCGGGGGGCGCGAGCGACTGCTCGACGAGCTGATCGGCGCCCTGCGCCCGTTCGGCGACGACCCGCAGTGCACCGCGCTGCTCGGGCTGCGCCTCGCCGACCGGGCCGCGCTGCGCTTCGCCGCGGGGGACCGCGCGGGCGCCCTCGCCACGATCGAGGAGGGGCTGCGCAGCTCCGAGCGCGCGGCCGGGCACTCCCCCGAGTTCGCCCGCTGGTACGCCCGCGGGCTGATCAACCACGGGGTCTGGCTGGCCTGGCCGCTGAGCGACCGGGCCCGGCTGCCGAAGCATCCGCTGGGGCCGGCGGCCGACGAGGGGCCGAGCGCCATGGAGCGGGCGGCCGGTGAGCGCGCCCGCGATCTGACCCGGACCGCGGTGCAGCTGTGGGCGGGACTGGACCAGCAGGATCCGGTCAACCGGCGGGGCCTGGCCCAGGCCAAGGTGTTCCTCGGGGACCGCCTGGCCGAGCTGGGGTCCGCCGAGGAGGCCGTGGCCTGGGCGGTGGCCGCCGAGTCCGACTTCCGGCAGCTGCTGCTCGCGGACCCCGCCGCGGAGGAGTCCGTGGAGGCCGAGGAGGCCCTCGACCACATCGGACGCCAGCTGGAACTGCGGCTCCGCTTCCTGGCCTTCGACTCCCTGGTCAGCCTGCGCACGCAGGGGCTGCTGCCCGAACGGCTGCTGCCCCAGGCCGTGGTGGCCGCCCGCATCCAGGGGGTGGAGGAGCCCGGCATCGCGGCCGGGCTGGGTCTCGGCTCCGAGCAGGTGCGCACGATGCTGGAGGTCACCCCCTGGCTCGCGGTGTGGCGCTTCGAGGTCCGCGGACCTGACGGACTGTGGAACGTACTTGAACATCCCTGGCACAGCGCCACAGAAGTAAGGAATCGGACGGCCGAGGATGTAGCGGGCGAATTACTGCGCGGGTTCACCGGCTCGGCGGACTGCCCGGGCGAGGGCTCCCATTGGCGCATCCTGCTGTGGTGGCACGAGGAGGGCGATCCCGAGGGGGCCAGGTTCCGGCTGGTCATCGGCCCCGACGCTCCCATGGCCACCCCCTCGTGAAACTTTGCACAAGGGGTCGCCTACGATATGGGGCGTGTTGAACCCCCTCGCCCACATCGCCAGCCGCTGGACCCCATCACCCCGGACCGTCCAGCGGGCCGCACTCGCCGCGCTCGTCATGAGCGTGGTCATCGTCGTCACCGGCGGCGCGGTACGGCTGACCGGATCCGGCCTCGGCTGCGACACCTGGCCCAAGTGCACCGACGACAGCCTGATCGTGACGCAGGAGCAGGGCTTCCACGGCGCCATCGAATTCGGCAACCGCATGCTGACCTACGTGCTCAGCGCGGCCGTCGGCTGGGCGATCATCGCCGCCCGCTCGGCCAAGCCCTGGCGGCACTCCCTGACGAAGCTCGGCTGGGTCCAGTTCGTCATCGTGATGGCGAACGCCGTACTCGGCGGAATCACCGTCCTGACCGGGCTCAACCCCTACAGCGTGGCCGGGCACTTCCTGCTCGCCACCGCGCTGATCACCGTGACGACGGTCACCTGGCAGCGCACCCGCGAGGCCGACGGCGCCCCCCGGCCGCGCGTGCCCGGCCCGGTGCGCAAGCTGTCGTGGGCGATGCTCTCGACCACCCTCGTCCTGATCGCGGCGGGCACCGTCGTGACCGGCTCCGGCCCGCACGCCGGTGACAGCAGCGAGATCAGGCGCATGCCCTTCGACTGGGACACCACCGCCCACGTGCACGCCGTCGCGGCCTGGCTGGTGTGCGCGCTCGCCGTCGCGATGTGGCTGGTCCTGCGCGTCGTGGACGCTCCCGCCGACACCCGGGCACGCGCCCGCGACCTGCTGATCGTCCTGCTCGCCCAGGGCGCCATCGGCTACGTGCAGTACGCCACCCAGGTCCCCGAGGCCCTGGTCGCCGCCCACATGCTGGGCTCGTGCCTGGTGTGGATCGCAGCCCTCCGGGTCGCGCTGAGCCTGCGCGAGCGTCCGGTCGAGCAGGCGGAGGTCCCCTCCCAGGGCGACCCCCAGCTCTCCGCCGTCTGAACCGCGCCCGTCAGGGCCCGTCCAGGCGGTAGACGCGGCGGGCGTTGCCCGCCGCGACCATGGCGGCGACCCGTTCAGCGTCCCGCCAGGACCAGGACCCCTCGGTGACCCACCCGCCCAGCGCCCGGCCCAGCGCCTCGCGGAACACCAGGGCGCCCACCGCGTGCAGTTCGGGCAGGTGCCGGCCTCCGCTGGAGAACAGCACCTTCCCGAACGGAGCGAGCTCCAGCAGCTCCGCCAGGACCGCCGCGCCCCGCGCCCCGGTCCGGCCCAGGGCCGCGCCGGTATCGGCGTAGACGTGCGGGAAGGCCGCCGCCAGCTGCGCGGTACGGCGGTGGTACGGATGTTCCCCGAGCAGCACCAGCCGCGTGCCCAGGCCCGCGGTGGCCCGTACGAACCCGGTCAGCGGGGCGGCGTCGGCCGCGCCGGTGTGCAGCTGGAGCGGCAGCCCCGACGCCACCGCGCTCCACAGCAGGTGTGCGAGGAGTACGGGGTCCCGTACGGCCCCGCCCCGCGGCCGCCGGGCCAGCCATCGCCCGGCCGCCCCGCGCACCGCACCGGGACCGGGCGGCTCGGGCTCCAGGACCGGGGGGTCCGCGCCCTCCGCGCCCTCCGCGCGGGCGAAGGCCGTGGCGCAGGTGAAGGCCGCGGCCCCGGCGGCGGCGTGGTGGACGGCCTCGGCGAGATTGGTGAGGAAGGCGCCCACCGTCCCGGAGGTGTCGGCGACCTGCTCGGCCAGTAACTCCAGCCGGACCGTCTCGAAGGCCTCGGCGTCCCCGGCGAGCGCCAGTTCCTTGGGGCCGGTGAGGTCCCCGGCCGTCCCGGTGTCGACCAGGTAGGCGGCGACGCCGGAGCCTCTGAGCAGTCGCCGCGCGGTCTCGGCCGCGCCCAGCTCGCGGCGCCGGGCCAGATAGTGGGCAGGGGCGGCGTGCGGCTCCAGCCCCAGCAGCGGCGGGCACCAGCGGCGCACCGCGAAGCCGGTCTGCGTGTCGAAGAAGGTGGTGCCCGCGGCAGGCGGGCCGGCCGAGGGCATCAGCTGGGCCTCGAAGGTGCCCAGGCCCAGCTCCGTACGGAGGACTCCGTGGCAGTACTGGTCCACCAGGGGCGGCATTTCGATCATCCGGGCATCCCGTTGCGGACGTGAGGAAGGGGCTTCCACACGTCCTAACGGGTGAGCGGGGTGTGAGGTGTTGCTCGGGCTGTTGACCGAGACGGCACACCCCGGTCCCCCGGAGGGGGTCCGGGGCTCAGGCCGCCGGGTTCTCGGGTCCGCCGATCTGGATGCCGGCCATCCGCGTCCACTCGTACGGGCCCGTGCGCACGCGCGCGGCGAACTCCCCGTCGAACTCGTCGTGAAGGGTCAGCCCGGCCTTCTCCGCGGCCAGCTGCGCCACCGCGAAGGTGGGCGCGACCAGGTCGCCCCAGCCGCCGTCCGTGCCCACGAGCACGATCCGGGTGCCGGCCTGGCCGATGTGGGCGAGCTGGCCCTCGGCGCCGCCGTGCTGCCTGGCGAACGCGCCGATCTGCTTGGCCAGCTTGGCGGCCCTGCGGTCCTGCTTCTTCTCCGCGGCGCCTGCGGCGGCAGGGGCGGCTGCGGTGTCTTCGGTGTCTCCCATGGAAGCCATGCTACCGGCGAGTAATCAGCGGAGGAAGGGATCCACGGCCACCGCCACGAACAGCAGCGACACGTAGGTGATCGACCAGTGGAACAGGCGCATCTCCTTGAGCTTCGCGCCCACGACCCCCGCCTTGGCACGGGCGTGCAGCGCGTGCGCCTCCCACAGCCACCAGCCGCCCGCCGCCAGCGCGACCGCGGTGTAGAACCAGCCGGTGTACCCCAGCGGGGTCAGCAGCAGCGAGACCGCCACCATCACCCAGCTGTAGAGGACGATCTGGCGCGCCACGGCCCGGTTGCCCGCGACCACCGGGAGCATCGGCACGCCGGCCCGCGCGTAGTCGTCCTTGACCTTCATCGACAGCGGCCAGTAGTGCGGCGGCGTCCAGAAGAAGATGACGAGGAAGAGGATGACCGCGGCCCAGGAGACCTCGTTCGTGACGGCCGACCAGCCGATGAGCACCGGCATGCAGCCCGCGATGCCGCCCCAGACGATGTTCTGGGCGGTGCGCCGCTTCAGCAGCATGGTGTAGACGACCACGTAGAAGAGGAGCGCCCCGAGCGACAGCGCCGCCGACAGCCAGTTGACGAGCAGGCCGAAGAAGAGGGTGGAGACGACGGCCAGGGTGAGACCGAAGGCCAGGCACTCTCTCGGGCTGACCATGCCGGTCACCAGCGGGCGCTGCGAGGTCCGGTCCATCAGCGCGTCGATGTCGCGGTCGATGTACATGTTCAGCGCGTTGGCGCCGCCCGCGGACAAGTAGCCGCCAAGGCAGGTCACCAGGACCAGCCGCAGCGACGGAACGCCCTGCTCGGCAAGGAACATCACCGGCACTGTGGTGATCAGCAGAAGTTCGATGATCCGCGGCTTGGTCAATGCCACGAAAGCCATGACGCGGGTCCCGAGCGGCCGGTGACCGGGGCTCGTCCCGAGCACCCCCGCTGGACGGGATTCGACGGCCGTCACGCACACCCCTGAGAGAGAATCCAGCAAGCTCCGACTCGGACCATTCACGACATGAAGGCCCGGTTAAGGCTTGCGCGTACCACGCCACTGTAGACGTTGCACTTACGTCGCCCTGCGCCGGGGTCGCCTCGTGTTGAGCCGATCGGACCGTGCATACATACGGGGGACGGCCCGCGCCGGGGGCCGGTGCGCGGGTGAACGCGGGTCGGCGGCGCGGTGACGGACTGCCTGCACTCGAATAGCTGCACGCCGTTGCGGGGGTAGGCTCGGAATCGCGCCGGTGCACCGTTCGTCACCGGGATTCATACATGTGGAGAGGAGCCCTGACCCACGGTGAGCACCAAGCCGACCACCACAGAGCTCGAGTGGACCGAACTGGACCAGCGGGCCGTCGACACCGCCCGCATCCTGGCCGCTGACGCGGTCCAGAAGGTCGGAAACGGCCACCCCGGTACGGCGATGAGCCTGGCCCCCGCCGCGTACACCCTCTTCCAGAAGGTGATGCGGCACGACCCGGCGGACCCCGAGTGGGTTGGCCGCGACCGCTTCGTGCTCTCCGCGGGGCACTCCTCCCTGACGCTCTACACCCAGCTCTACCTCGGCGGGTTCGGGCTCGAGCTGGACGACCTGAAGGCGTTCCGCACTTGGGGCTCGAAGACCCCCGGCCACCCGGAGTACGGCCACACGGCCGCCGTGGAGACCACCACCGGCCCCCTCGGCCAGGGCATCGCCAACGCGGTGGGCATGGCCATGGCCGCCCGCTACGAGCGCGGTCTGTTCGACCCGGAGGCCGCCCAGGGCGCCTCTCCGTTCGATCACATGATCTACGCGATCGCGGGCGACGGCTGCCTCCAGGAGGGCATCTCCCACGAGGCGTCCGCGCTGGCCGGCCACCAGAAGCTCGGCAACCTCGTCCTGCTGTGGGACGACAACCACATCTCCATCGAGGGTGACACGGAGACGGCCGTCTCCGAGGACACCCTCAAGCGCTACGAGGCGTACGGCTGGCACGTCCAGCGCGTCGAGCAGCAGGAGAACGGCGACCTCGACCCGAAGGCGCTGTTCGCCGCTCTCCAGGCCGCCAAGGCCGAGACCGGCCGCCCGTCCTTCATCGCGGCCCGCTCGATCATCGCCTGGCCCGCCCCGCACGCCCAGAACACCGAGGCCGCCCACGGCTCGGCGCTCGGCGACGACGAGGTCGCGGCCACCAAGCGCGTGCTCGGCTTCGACCCGGAGCAGACCTTCGAGGTCGCCGACGAGGTCATCGCCCACACCCGCGCCCTCGGCGACCGCGGCCGCGAGGCCAAGGCCGCGTGGGAGAAGGACTTCTCCGCCTGGCGCACCGCCAACCCGGAGCGCGCCGCCGAGTTCGACCGCATCAACGCCAACGAGCTGCCCGCGGGCTGGGAGGACAAGCTTCCCGTCTTCGAGGCCGGCAAGGGCGTCGCCACCCGCGCCGCCTCCGGCAAGGTGCTCGGCGCGCTCGGCGCGGTCATCCCGGAGCTGTGGGGCGGCTCGGCCGACCTGGCCGGCTCCAACAACACCACCATCGACAAGGACTCCTCGTTCCTGCCGGTGGGCAACCCGCTGCCGGAGGCCGACCCGTACGGCCGCACCATCCACTTCGGCATCCGCGAGCACGCCATGGCCGCGTCCATGAACGGCATCGCGCTGCACGGCCACACCCGCATCTACGGCGGCACCTTCCTGGTGTTCTCCGACTACATGCGCAACGCCGTCCGCCTGTCCGCGCTGATGCACCTGCCGGTGACGTACGTGTGGACGCACGACTCCATCGGTCTCGGCGAGGACGGCCCGACCCACCAGCCGGTCGAGCACCTCGCCTCGCTGCGCGCCATCCCGGGCCTGAACATCGTCCGCCCGGCCGACGCCAACGAGACCGCCATCGCCTGGCGCGAGATCCTGCGCCGCCACACCAAGGTCTTCGGCAAGGGTGCCCCGCACGGCCTCGCGCTGACCCGCCAGGGTGTGCCGACCTACGAGCGCAACGAGGCCGCCGCCAAGGGCGGGTACGTCCTGTTCGAGGCCGAGGGCGGCCCGGCACAGGTCCTCCTCATCGGCACCGGCTCCGAGGTGCACCTGGCCGTCGAGGCCCGCGAGCAGCTCCAGGCCCAGGGCGTTCCCACCCGGGTCGTCTCGATGCCGTCCGTCGAGTGGTTCGAGGAGCAGGACCAGGAGTACAAGGACAGCGTCCTGCCGCCGTCGGTGAAGGCCCGCGTCGCGGTCGAGGCGGGCATCGGCCTGACCTGGCACCGCTACGTCGGTGACGCCGGCCGGATCGTGTCGCTGGAGCACTTCGGTGCCTCGGCCGACGCGAAGGTGCTCTTCCGCGAGTTCGGCTTCACGGCCGAGAACGTGGCGGCCGCAGCCCACGAGTCCCTCGCCGCCGCCGCGCGCTGACGCCGGTACGCAACCCAAGTAGGAGATGTAATCCCATGACAGACGCACTCAAGCGCCTCTCCGACGAAGGCGTCGCGATCTGGCTGGACGACCTGTCCCGCAAGCGCATCACGTCCGGCAACCTGGCCGAGCTCATCGACCAGTCGCACGTCGTCGGTGTCACCACCAACCCGGCGATCTTCCAGAAGGCCATCAGCGGCGGCGAGGGTTACGAGCAGCAGCTCACGGACCTCGCGACCCGCAAGGTCACCGTGGAAGAGGCCCTGCGCATGATCACGACGGCGGACGTCAGGGACGCCGCCGACATCCTGCGCCCGGTCTACGACCGCACCGACGGCCAGGACGGCCGGGTGTCGATCGAGGTCGACCCGCGCCTGGCGCACAACACCCCGGCGACCATCGCCGAGGCCAAGCAGCTCGCGTGGCTGGTGGACCGCCCGAACACGCTCATCAAGATCCCGGCGACCAAGGCCGGCCTGCCGGCGATCACCGAGGTCATCGGCAAGGGCATCAGCGTCAACGTCACGCTGATCTTCTCGCTGGAGCGCTACCGCGAGGTCATGGACGCGTACCTGGCGGGTCTGGAGAAGGCCAAGGCCGCCGGCCTGGACCTCTCCCTGATCCACTCGGTCGCCTCCTTCTTCGTGTCCCGCGTGGACAGCGAGATCGACAAGCGCCTGGACGCGGTCGGCACCGACGAGGCGAAGGCCCTCAAGGGCAAGGCGGCGCTCGCCAACGCCCGTCTGGCCTACGAGGCCTACGAGGAGGTCTTCTCCTCGGACCGCTGGACCGCCCTGGAGCGTCTGGGCGCCAACAAGCAGCGCGCACTGTGGGCCTCGACGGGCGTCAAGGACCCGGCGTACAAGGACACCCTGTACGTGGACGACCTGGTCGCCCCGAACACGGTGAACACCATGCCGGAGGCCACCCTGGAGGCCACCGCCGACCACGGTCGGATCACGGGCGACACCGTGCGCGGGAGCTACGCGCAGGCGCGCGCCGAGCTCGACGCGGTCGCGAAGCTGGGCATCTCGTACGACGATGTGGTGCAGCTGCTCGAGGACGAGGGCGTCGAGAAGTTCGAGGCGTCCTGGAACGACCTGCTGAAGTCGACCGAGGCGGAGCTTGAGCGCCTCGCCCCCACGGAGGCCTGAACACCTTGTCTGTAAACGGAGCGAACCCGCTTCGTGACGCACAGGACCGGCGGCTCCCGCGCATCGCGGGGCCGTCCGGCCTGGTCATTTTCGGCGTTACGGGTGACCTGTCGCGCAAGAAGCTGATGCCTGCCGTCTACGACCTGGCCAACCGTGGCCTGCTTCCGCCGGGCTTCTCGCTGATCGGGTTCGCCCGCCGCGAGTGGCAGGACGAGGACTTCGCACAGGAGGTCCACGACGCGGTCAAGGAGCACTCCCGCACGCCGTTCCGCGAGGAAGTCTGGCAGCAGCTCGTGCAGGGCTGCCGTTTCGTCTCGGGCGACTTCGACGACGACGCCGCCTTCGAGACGCTGAAGGCGACCATAGAGGAGCTGGACAAGGCACAGGGCACGGGCGGCAACTTCGCCTTCTACCTGTCCGTCCCGCCGAAGTTCTTCCCCAAGGTGGTCCAGCAGCTCAAGGACCACGGGCTGGCGCAGAAGGAGGGCTCCTGGCGGCGTGCCGTCATCGAGAAGCCCTTCGGACACGACCTGAAGAGCGCCGAGGAACTCAACAAGGTCGTCCACGAGGTCTTCCCCCGCGACGAGGTCTTCCGGATCGACCACTACCTCGGCAAGGAGACCGTCCAGAACATCCTGGCGCTCCGCTTCGCCAACACGATGTTCGAGCCGATCTGGAACCGGTCGTACGTCGACCACGTGCAGATCACCATGGCCGAGGACATCGGCATCGGCGGCCGGGCCGGGTACTACGACGGCATCGGCGCCGCGCGTGACGTCATCCAGAACCACCTGCTGCAGCTGCTCGCGCTGACCGCGATGGAGGAGCCCGGCTCCTTCCACCCCAAGGCGCTGGTGGCCGAGAAGCTCAAGGTGCTCACGGCGGTGCAGCTGCCGGAGGACCTGGGCAAGCACACGGTGCGCGGCCAGTACGCGGCCGCCTGGCAGGGCGGCGAGAAGGTCGTCGGGTACCTCGAAGAGGACGGCATCGACCCCAAGTCGAAGACCGACACCTACGCGGCCATCCGGCTGGAGATCAACAACCGCCGCTGGGCGGGCGTCCCGTTCTACCTGCGGACGGGCAAGCGCCTGGGCCGCCGGGTGACCGAGATCGCGGTCGTCTTCAAGCGGGCCCCGTACCTGCCGTTCGAGTCGGGCGCGACCGAGGAGCTGGGACAGAACGCCCTGGTCATCCGGGTCCAGCCGGACGAGGGCGTGACGGTCCGTTTCGGCTCCAAGGTCCCGGGCACCTCCATGGAGGTCCGGGACGTCACGATGGACTTCGCCTACGGCGAGTCCTTCACGGAGTCGAGCCCCGAGGCGTACGAGCGGCTCATCCTCGACGTGCTCCTCGGCGACGCGAACCTCTTCCCGCGCCACCAGGAAGTCGAACTGTCCTGGAACATCCTCGACCCGATCGAGGAGTACTGGGACAAGCACGGCAAGCCCGCGCAGTACCCGTCGGGCACCTGGGGGCCGGTCGAGGCGGACGAGATGCTCGCACGAGACGGACGGAGCTGGCGCCGGCCATGAAGATCGACCTCACGGAGACCAACTCCAGCAAGATCAATGCCGCGATGGTGCAGGCACGCCGGGACATCGGCACGCCGGCCATCGGCATGGTCCTCACGCTGGTGATCGTGACCGACGAGGAGAACGCGTACGACGCGCTCAAGTCGGCGAACGACGCGTCCCACGAACACCCCTCGCGGATCGTCGTCGTCATCAAGCGGGCCAGCCGCTCGCCGCGCAGCCGCCGCGATGCCCGGCTCGACGCGGAAGTCCGCGTCGGGGCGGACTCCGGCAGCGGTGAAACGGTTGTGCTCCGCCTTCACGGCGAACTGGTCGACCACGCCCAGTCGGTGGTTCTCCCGTTGCTCCTGCCGGACGCCCCCGTGGTCGTCTGGTGGCCGGACGGTGCTCCCGCGGACCTGGCGGGCGATCCGCTGGGTGCGCTGGGGCAGCGCCGGATCACGGACACGTACTCCTGCGAGGACCCGATCAGGGCGCTCGGCGGCCGGGCGGGGGCGTACGCTCCCGGGGACACGGACCTGTCCTGGACCCGGATCACGCCGTGGCGCTCCATGCTGGCGGCGGCCCTGGACCAGCAGGCCCTGTCGGTCGTCTCGGCGACCGTCGAGGGCGAGGACGAGAACCCGAGCTGCGAACTGCTGGCCATGTGGCTGGCGGACCGGCTCCAGGTCCCCGTCAGGCGCACGCTGTCGTCGGGCCCGGGCCTGACGGCCGTACGGCTGGCCACCAAGGACGGCGACATCGTCCTGGACCGGGCGGACGGCGCGCTGGCGACGCTCTGCATGCCGGGGCAGCCCGACCGTGCGGTGGCGCTCAAGCGCCGCGACACGGCCGAGCTCCTGGCGGAGGAGCTGCGCAGGCTGGATCCGGACAACACCTACGAGGCCTCGCTGAAGTTCGGCGTGGCGAGGCTGGAGGCCTCGGCCCCGGAGCCGGAGCCGGAGGCCGAGGCTCCGGCGGAGCAGGCCCCGGAGCCGGCTCCGAAGCCCAAGAGGGCCAAGGCCAAGTAGAGGCCCCTGCGGGACCTTGCTGGGGCTCCGCCCCAGACCCCGGTCCTCAAACTCCCCCGGCTACCGCTGGGAGGTACCCCCTGGCGAGGCTGGATTGTCAGCCCGTCCGGCGTTTGAGGACCGGGTCCGGGCAGAGCCCGGGAAACGGCGAAAGGGCGGGGTGGGGAAAGCTCCGCGCAGCGGTACCCACAACCCCCGCACTACCAGAAGGCGGCAGCACATGGGTATGACGACTCCCCAGGTCGTCGTCCACCGGGACAAGGAACTGATGGCCCAGGCCACCGCGGCCCGGCTCATCACGAAGATCGTGGACGCGCAGACGGCCCGCGGCACCGCGTCCGTGGTCCTCACCGGCGGACGCAACGGCAACGGCCTGCTCGCGGCACTGGCCGCCGCCCCGGCGCGGGACGCGGTCGACTGGTCCCGGCTCGACCTGTGGTGGGGCGACGAGCGGTACGTCCCCGCCGACGACCCCGAGCGCAACCACACCCAGGCCCGCGAGGCCCTGCTCGACGCGGTCCCGGTGGACCCCGCCCGCGTACACGTGATGCCCGCCTCGGACGGTCCGTACGGGGGCGACGTGGACGCGGCGGCAGCCGCCTACGCGGCCGAGCTGGCGAAGGCGGCCGGTCCGGAGGACCACGGCCCGGTCCCCCGCTTCGACGTGCTGATGCTGGGCGTGGGCCCGGACACGCACGTGGCCTCGCTCTTCCCGGAGCACCCGGCGGCCCGCGAGACCGAGCGCACGGTGGTCGGCGTGCACGGCGCGCCCAAGCCCCCGCCCACCCGGATCTCGCTCACGCTCCCGGCGATCCGGGCGGCTCGTGAGGTCTGGCTGCTGGCCGCGGGCGAGGACAAGGCCGGTGCGGTCTCCCTGGCCCTCGGCGGCGCGGGCGAGGTCCAGGCACCGGCCGCGGCGGCGTACGGCCGCTCCCGCACCCTGTGGCTCCTGGACCGCGCGGCGGCGGCCAAGCTCCCGACCGGCATGTACCCCCCGGCGTCTTCCTGACGGGAGCCGGCCGGCAGGCGGAAGGGCCCGCTCCCCCGAGGGAGCGGGCCCTTCTGCGTCCGACGGATCAGCTCCGGCCGCGGAGCGTGCGGTACGTGGCCACCAGGGCCTTCGTCGAGGCGTCCAGCCCCGGCACGTCCGCGCCCTCGCTCAGCGCCGGCTCGACGCGCTTGGCGAGCACCTTGCCCAGCTCGACGCCCCACTGGTCGAAGGAGTCGATGTTCCACACCGCGCCCTGGACGAACACCTTGTGCTCGTACAGCGCGATCAGCTGGCCCAGCACCGCCGGGGTGAGCTCCTTCGCGAGGACGGTGGTCGTCGGGTGGTTGCCGTGGAAGGTCTTGTGCGGGACGAGCGACTCCGGGGCGCCCTCGGCGCGCACCTCGTCCGCCGTCTTTCCGAAGGCCAGCGCCTGGGTCTGCGCGAAGAAGTTCGCCATCAGCAGGTCGTGCTGGGCCGCCGGGGCCGCCTCCAGCTCGGCGACCGGCCGGGCGAAGCCGATGAAGTCGGCGGGGATCACCTTCGTCCCCTGGTGGATCAGCTGGTAGTAGGCGTGCTGCCCGTTGGTGCCGGGGGTGCCCCAGACCACCGGGCCCGTCTGCCACTCCACCGGGTTGCCGTCGCGGTCCACGGACTTGCCGTTGGACTCCATGTCCAGCTGCTGCAAGTACGCCGTGAAGCGCGAGAGGTAGTGGCTGTACGGGAGCACCGCGTGCGACTGCGCGTCGAAGAAGGCGCCGTACCAGATCCCCAACAGGCCCATCAGGAGCGGGGCGTTCTGCTCCGGCGGCGCCGTGCGGAAGTGCTCGTCCATGGTGTGGAAGCCGCCGAGCATCTCCCGGAACGCGGCCGGGCCGATGGCGATCATCAGCGAGAGGCCGATGGCCGAGTCGAAGGAGTAGCGTCCGCCGACCCAGTCCCAGAACTCGAACATGTTGGCCGGATCGATGCCGAAGTCGGTGACCTTCTCGGCGTTGGTCGACAGGGCGACGAAGTGCCGTGCCACGGCGGCCTGGTCGCCGCCCAGTCCGGCGAGCAGCCAACCGCGCGCCGAGGTGGCGTTGGTGATGGTCTCGATGGTGGTGAAGGTCTTGGAGGCGATGATGAACAGCGTCTCGGCCGGGTCCAGGTCCCGCACCGCCTCGTGCAGGTCGGCGCCGTCCACGTTGGAGACGAAACGCACCGTCAGGTGGCGGTCGGTGAAGGCCTTCAGCGCCTCGTACGCCATCGCCGGGCCCAGATCGGAGCCGCCGATGCCGATGTTGACGACGGTGCGGATGCGCTTGCCGGTGAAGCCGGTCCACTCCCCCGACCGGACCTGGTCGGAGAACGCCGCCATCTTGTCGAGGACGGCGTGCACGCCGGGAACGACGTTCTCGCCGTCCACCTCGACGACCGCGGCCGTCGGCGCGCGCAGGGCGGTGTGCAGCACTGCCCGGTCCTCGGTCGTGTTGATCTTCTCGCCGCGGAACATCGCCTCGCGCAGCCCGGCCACGCCGGTGGCCTCGGCCAGTTCGCGCAGCAGCGCGAGCGTCTCGTCGGTGACGAGGTGCTTCGAGTAGTCGATGTGCAGGTCGGCGACCTGCAGGGTGTAGTCGGCGCCGCGGCCGGGATTCTCCTCGAACAGTTCCCGCAGATGCGTCTGCCCGAACTCCTCCCGGTGCTTGCCGAGTGCCAGCCACTCCGGCGTCCGGTTGAGCTTCGTACGGCTGCCTGCGTTCATCTCGGACATCAACCCACTTCTTCCGTCCTGTCGTGCCCCGCCGTTCTCCAACTTAAGGGATCAGAAGCGGCACAACGCACACAAAGAGGCCCGGTCCCACAGGAGAAGTTCCTGTGGGACCGGGCCTCACGTCACATGCTTCGGGTCGTCTCAGATCTCGCCGCGGAGCTTGGCGAGCGCCTCGGCGAGGATCGCCTCGCCGTCGGCGTCCGAGCGCCGTTCCCGTACGTACGCCAGGTGCGTCTTGTACGGCTCGGTACGCGGCGGTGCGGGCGGGTTGTCCCGGTCCTGGCCGGCCGGGAACCCGCAGCGCGGGCAGTCCCAGGTGTCCGGCACCTGCGCGTCGCTGGCGAAGCTCGGCTGCGTCTCGTGCCCGTTCGAGCACCAGAAGGAGATGCGCAGGCGGGGCGCGGACTCGCCGCGCTCTGCCTCACCCATCGGCCCCGCTCCGACCCGGCTACCACGGATCGCGTTGCCACTTGCCACGGTCGTAACTCCCTGCGTGATGGTGCCGCGGAGTGTGAGTGGATATCCCGCCGCGGAGCGCCCAAGTCTACGTAAGGCCCAACGCACGTCCAGTGAGCGGAGTTACTGATTCCACGCGATGAACGCCGACCCTCATGATAGGCCGGGTGGTGCCG
Source organism: Streptomyces sp. NPDC054932 (assembly GCF_053610205.1). Lineage (NCBI taxonomy): Bacteria > Bacillati > Actinomycetota > Actinomycetes > Kitasatosporales > Streptomycetaceae > Streptomyces > Streptomyces sp. NPDC054932. The sequence goes on from NZ_JBSGXU010000007.1 coordinate 28,494, forward strand.
ACCGGACTGCCGGAATGGCCAGAACGGTCAGCTGCTCGCCTTCATCAGCAGGCCGAGCGCGACGATGCACGCGAACCACAGCAGACCGACGACCACGGTGATGCGGTCCAGGTTGCGCTCCGCGACGGAGGAACCGCCGACCGACGACTGCATACCGCCGCCGAACATGTCGGAGAGGCCGCCGCCCTTGCCCTTGTGCATCAGCACGAGCAGCATCAGCAGGGCGCTGAAGACGATCAGGGCGATCGAGAACCCCATAATCACGGCTGATTCCTACTTTCTGGCTTTTTCGGGCTTTCCGGCTTTGCGAAATGTGCGCGGGGGCCAGTGGCTGGTGGTTCAGCCCCTGGCCCCCGCAAGGGTACGACGGATCCGCCCTACCGCATACTCACTGGTCGCGGAAGCGGACGATCTTGACGAACTCGTCCGCGTCCAGCGCCGCGCCGCCGATCAGGGCGCCGTCGACGTCAGGCTGGGCCATGATCGCCGCGATGTTCCCGGACTTCACGGAGCCGCCGTACTGGATGCGGACCTTGTCGGCCAGCTCCTGCGAGTACAGCTCGGCGAGACGGCCGCGGATCGCCCCGCAGACCTCCTGGGCGTCGTCGGGGGTGGCGACCTCGCCGGTCCCGATCGCCCAGACGGGCTCGTACGCGATCACGATGTTCTCGACCTGCTCGGCCGGGACGTCCTTGAGGCCGCCGTCGAGCTGGCTCAGCGTGTACGGGACCTGCTGGCCGGCCTTGCGGACGTCCAGGCCCTCGCCGACGCAGAGGATCGGGGTGATCTGGTGCCGGAAGGCGGCCTTGACCTTGGCGTTGCAGATCTCGTCGGTCTCGCCGTGGTACTGACGGCGCTCGCTGTGGCCGACGGCCACGTACGTGCACTTCAGCTTCCACAGCATCGGGCCGGAGATCTCACCGGTGTAGGCGCCGGATTCGTGCGCCGAGATGTCCTGGGCGCCGTACTTGATCTTCAGCTTGTCGCCGTCGACCAGGGTCTGGACGGAGCGCAGGTCGACGAAGGGCGGCAGGACCGCGACCTCGACGGCGTCGTAGTCCTTCTCGGTGAGGGCGAAGGCGAGCTTCTGGACGTGGGCGATGGCCTCGAGGTGGTTGAGGTTCATCTTCCAGTTGCCCGCCATGAGCGGGGTGCGCGTGGTCATACGGGTTCAGCCCTCCAGGGCGGCGAGGCCGGGGAGCGTCTTGCCCTCGAGGTATTCGAGGGAGGCGCCGCCACCGGTCGAGATGTGGCCGAATGCATTCTCGTCGAAGCCCAGGATGCGGACCGCGGCGGCGCTGTCGCCACCGCCGACGACGGTGAAGGCGCTGCTGTCGAGCAGGGCCTGGGCGATGGCTGCGGTGCCCCCGGCGTAGTCGGGGTGCTCGAAGACGCCGACCGGACCGTTCCAGAAGACGGTCTTGGCGTCGGCGATCTTCGACGCGTACAGCTCGCGCGTCTTGGGGCCGATGTCCAGGCCCTCCTTGTCGGCGGGGATCTTGTCCGCGTCGACGGTCTCGAAGGTGGCCGGGGTCTTGCCCTTGAGGTCCGGGAACTCCGCGGAGACCAGCACGTCGACCGGGAGGACCAGCTCGACGCCGGTCTTCTCGGCGCGCTCCATGTACTCCTTGACCTTCTCCACCTGGTCCTTCTGGAGCAGGGAGATGCCGACCTCGTACCCCTTGGCGTAGAGGAAGGTGTAGGCCATGCCGCCGCCGATGAGGATGCGGTCGGCCTTGCCGAGCAGCTCGTCGATGACGGCGAGCTTGTCGGAGACCTTGGCGCCGCCGAGGACCACGACGTACGGGCGCTCGACCTCGGCGGTCAGCTTCTTCAGGACGCCGACCTCGGTGGCGATGAGGTAGCCGGCGGCCTGCGGGAGGCGGGCGGGGAGGTCGAAGACCGAGGCGTGCTTGCGGTGCACCGCGCCGAAGCCGTCGCCCACGTAGATGTCGGCGAGCTCGGCGAGCTGGTCCGCGAAGGCGCCGCGCTCGGCGTCGTCCTTGGAGGTCTCGCCGGCGTTGAAGCGCAGGTTCTCGATGACGGCGACCCGGCCGTCGGTGAGAGCCGCGACCGTCTCCTTGGCGGAGGCGCCGACGGTGTCGGTGGCGAACGCGACGTCCGCACCGAGGAGTTCGCCGAGGCGCGCGGCGGCCGGGGCGAGCGAGAACGCCGGCTCCACGCCGGTGCCCTTCGGACGGCCCAGGTGCGAGGCCACGATGACGCGGGCGCCGGCTTCGGCGAGCTTCGCGATCGTGGGCTGGACGGCGCGGATGCGGCCGTCGTCGGTGATGGTGCCCTCGGCCAGCGGGACGTTCAGGTCCGCGCGGACGAAGACCCGCTTGCCCTTGACGCCCTCGGCGAGCAGTTCATCGATCGTCTTCATGTATTTCTACTCCTTTAGCCTTCACTCGAAGGGCGAGGAAGGAAAGAACGAGGCAAGCAACAGGGCCCGTGCGGCGCTTCGTTGCGCTGCTCGGACCCTGTGCTCACATCGTGGTGCCTTGCCCTACGTTCTTAGAGCTGACCGCCGACGAAGACGGTGAGGTCGACGAGACGGTTGGAGTAGCCCCACTCGTTGTCGTACCAGCCGACGACCTTGACCTGCGTGCCGTCCTGAACCATGGTCAGGGAGGAGTCGAAGGTGCAGGACGCGGGCCAGTTCACGATGTCGGAGGAGACGATCGCGTCCTCGGTGTAGTCGAGGATGCCCTTGAGCTGCCCCTCCGAGGCCTTCTGGAAGGCCGCGTTGATCTCTTCCACCGTGGTCTCGCGGGAGAGCTCCAGGACCAGGTCGGTGACCGAACCGGTCGGAACCGGGACGCGCATGGCGATGCCGTCCAGCTTGCCCTTGAGCTGCGGGAGAACCAGCGCGGTGGCCTTCGCGGCACCGGTGGAGGTCGGGATGATGTTCTCGGCGGCGGCGCGGGCGCGGCGCAGGTCCGAGTGCGGGAAGTCCAGGATGCGCTGGTCGTTCGTGTACGCGTGGACCGTCGTCATCATGCCCTTGACGATGCCGAAGTTCTCGTCGAGGACCTTGGCCATCGGCGCCACACAGTTGGTGGTGCAGGAGGCGTTGGAGATGACGTGGTGGTTGGCCGCGTCGTACTTGTCGTGGTTGACGCCCATCACGATGGTGATGTCCTCGTCCTTGGCCGGAGCCGAGATGAGGACCTTCTTCGCGCCCGCGGCGATGTGCTTGGCGGCGTCGGCCTTCTTGGTGAAGATGCCGGTCGACTCGATGACGATGTCGGCGCCCAGCTCGCCCCAGGGGAGGTTGGCGGGGTCACGCTCTGCGAAGGTCTTGAACGTCTGGCCACCGACGGTGATGCTGTCGTCGGTGTGGGAGACCTCGGCCTTGAGGCGGCCCAGGATGGTGTCGTACTTGAGCAGATGCACCAGGGTCGCGTTGTCAGTCAGGTCGTTGACACCGACGATCTCGATGTCCGCTCCCTGCTCCAGGAGCGCCCGGAAATAGTTACGGCCAATTCGGCCAAAACCGTTGATGCCTACGCGGATCGTCACGAACCGATCTCCTCGTTGGTGCGCCGGTAAGAGCGCCGGCGAGCTGTATGGGATGTCCCCGACCGCTTACGACCCTACCTCTCCGTGAGCTTTTGGGTGACATCGGTCGGGGCCTGACACTCCCCCCACTTCCCGGGGGTACTCCCGCGGGGTCCCGTTCCGGACACTCCGGAACGGGACCTCCGGACTTCGGCCCCCGTCACTCAGGGTGAGTGACGACGGGGCCTCCGATCAGCGGTGCAGTGTGCGCAGTGCCTTACCGACGAGTAGGGCACGGTCCGCCGCGGCGGACATGTGCTCCAGGCCGAAGCCCAGCAGCACCGTGTCACGTGTGGTGACCGCAGCGTAGGACTTGAACAGTTCCCCGGACCGGGACCATTCGCCGGGAACCTCGGGACTTCCGGCAGGTGCGGCCTGCGCGGTCCACGCGCCGAGCGAAGTCTCGAATCCCTCGACGGGCTGGTCCGCACCGTTGACGGACAGGCGCGCCTCGTCCGCGAAGACTCCGCGGCCGCCCGAGCCCGGGTCGGTGATGGAGGAGAGCGAGAGCTCAACGGTCCGGCCGGCGTACGCGCTCAGGTCGAAGGAGACCTGCTTCCAGCCGCCCGAGGAACCGGTGAAGCTGTTCCACCGGCCGCTGGTGCCCTGCGGGGTGCAGCCTCCGGCGTCGAGCGTGAGGTAGCGGCGCAGGAACGGATGGCCGTTCATGAAGAACCCGGCCTCGCACTCCTCCGGGACGGTGGAGCTGCTCAGTCCGCCCGTGTCCGGCAGGGTGGTCCAGTCGTCGCCGCCGGCGGTGCGGGCCTCCAGGGCCGCGTGGTCGTAGCCCTCCTCGGTGTTCCAGTTGAGGGCCAGCTTCAGCTGCGGCCGGTCGGCCGCCGTGACGCCGGTGAGGTCGATCGTACGGACGAGGCGCTTCCAGTCGTCGTCGGCGTGCAGGGCCGCGGCCATGCCGGTGCCGGCGTAGGGGGCGTACGGGTTCACGACGCCGGTGAAGGCACCCGCCTGGGCGCTCCTGAACTGCGGGAACTGCGCGGGTGCCAGGCTCTCGGAGGTCGCGGTGTACGCACCGGGGGCGTTCAGCGGGTTGCCCGCGGCGTCCCCGACGGCGCCCTGCGCCCCGTTCAGGCTGCCGGCGCCGGCGAAGCCGGTGGCCCCGGGGGCACTCGTACGGGTGTAGGCACCGAGCCAGTACTGGCTGAAGTCGTTGGTCACGGCGCGGCCGACCTGGGCGTTGCCGCCCGCCAGCTCACCGGCCTCGATCAGCTTGCCGCCCTCGTTCAGGAAGTCCCGAACCGCCAACTGGGTGTCGCCGCCGGGGGTCTTGGCGCCGGTGTAGTGGACGGCCGTACCGAAGTGGGAGAGGACGCCGAGGTGGTGCGGGGCGCCCTGGACGGCGACGTCCCAGATCGCCGCGGACCTGCCGTTGGCGCGCAGGGCGTCGACGTAGGTCTGGGCGTGCTGGGCCTTGGCCCCCTCCTCCGCGATCACCAGGACGTCCGCGCGCGGCCGCTCGGCCACCGTGTACGTGAAGTGCTCGCTGGAGACCTGCTTGCCGGAGCGGTCGCGGCCGGTGAACCAGACCTCGACCCTGTCGCCGGGCCTGGCGCCGTCGACCTCGGCGCGGTACTCGTCGAACCAGTTGTTGTCGTCGCCGCCGTAGACGTCGCCGCCCTTCCAGGGCTTGAGGTCCTCGTCGTGCGTGCGGCCGCCGTTGATGCGGTAGTTGAGTTCCTTGTCCTTCAGCGCCTTGCGGGCCGTGACGGAGACCTTCTGGTCCTCGCCGCGGGCGGCGTAGGAGGTGGTGAAGGGGTCCGGGGTGAAGTCCGCGGCGCTCAGGCCCACCGGGGAGGACGGACGGTCCGGGTGCGCGGCGCTCTCGCCGACCGAGAGCGCGAAGGGGATGTTCTTTGCGAACTCGGCCTGAATGAGCTTCTCGTCGTCCGGGAAGTTGAAGCCGGAGGCGCAGTCCTCGGGCTTCCACCGGTCGTTGGGATCGCTCGCCGAGGCGGTCTGGCAGGTGGTCATCTCCGGCGTGAACATCATGACGCCGTTGACGTTGGAGGCGTGGCCGTCGGCCTCGCCGTTGGTGGTGTAGAGCTCGGAGGAGAGCTGCGGGTAGTAGCCCGGGACGGCCGGGTTCTCCGGGGTGCCGGCCAGCGCCTTGTAGGCGACGTCGTCGGGGGTGGGGGTGGCCACCTGCCAGCCCACGCCGTAGAGGATCAGCTCGGCCGCGGAGTGGTAGTTGATCGCGTACTCGAAGCCGATGCGCTTCTGGAAGCGGTCGAGGGCGACGGTCTCGGGCTCGGAGGAGGCGCTCGGGCCGCGGTAGGTCTCGCTCGCCTGGTTCGGCGAGGAACCCTCGTTGTCGTAGCCCCACTTGAAGGCAAAGTTCCGGTTGAGGTCGACCCCGTCGCCGGGGCCGGTCTTCCCGTCGCCGTTGTTGTCGCGCAGGTTCTTGCGCCACAGCCGCTGGCCGTCGGCGGCGTGCGTGTAGTCGTACCCGTCGGGGTTGGCGGAGAGCAGGAACCACAGCTCGCTGGAGTCCACCAGCTCGGTGATCCGCGGGTCCTTGCCGTAGGTGTCGAGCGTGTGGTGCATCAGCCGCCGCGTCATCTCGGGGGTGATCCACTCACGGGCGTGCTGGTTGGACATGTACAGGACGGACGGCTTGTCGCCGTCCCTGGTCTTCCTGGCGTTCTTGCTGACCTTCAGGGCGAGGATGTCCTTGCCCTGGACGGTCTTGCCGATGGAGACGACCTTGGTGAGCCCCGGGTTCTCCTGCGCGGTCCGCAGGATCTCCTCCTGGAGACCGCCCTTGCCGCTGTACGGGCGGAACACTCCGTCGCCGGCCGCCCCGGCCCGGGCCAGGCCCTGGGCGGGAACCTTTCGCTCGGCCAGCTTGACGCCCTGGGCGGCGAGTTCTCCGGCCTGGGCACCGCTGAGGAACAGCTCGACGCGGGCCGTCCCGGTCTCCGGGGCGCGCTCGGAGAGCTCGTGCGCGTCCTGCCCCGCGGCGAGGACGAGCGGGACCTGTTCCCGGGTGATGTCGGCGTCGTAGACCCGTACCTCGTCGGCGCCGGATGCGGCGCCGGGTCCCGGCTGGGCCTGCGCCGCGGCGGGCAGCACGGCGAGTGTGGTTCCGAAGACGAGTGCGCTTGCGGCGAGGATCGATCTCGCGCGGTGACTCATGTGCCCCCCTGGGCGTCGTCTGCCACGAAAGCGTTGGACGCCAGACTCAAGACCGGCCCATGCTCATGTCAATGGGGCGTGCGGCAAAGGGGCCCGCACGAGTGATCGCGCGGGCCCCCTTCGGCCGAATCGGGACGGCGTGGCTAGCCGGCCATGTTGTCGGCCATCTCCTCGCTCAGGTCGAGGTTCGACTCGGTGCCCGGGATGCCGAGGTCCTGGGCCCGCTTGTCGGCCATCGCCAGCAGGCGGCGGATCCGGCCGGCGACCGCGTCCTTGGTCAGCGGCGGGTCGGCGAGCGCGCCCAGCTCCTCCAGGGAGGCCTGCTTGTGCTCCATGCGCAGCCGGCCGGCCGCGGCCAGGTGCTCGGGTACCTCCTCGCCGAGGATCTCCAGCGCACGCTGCACGCGGGCTCCGGCGGCCACCGCGGCCCGCGCCGAGCGGCGCAGGTTGGCGTCGTCGAAGTTGGCCAGCCGGTTGGCGGTGGCGCGGACCTCGCGCCGCATCCGCCGCTCCTCCCAGGCCAGCACCGACTCGTGCGCGCCGAGCCGGGTCAGCAGGGCGCCGATCGCGTCGCCGTCACGGACCACGACCCGGTCCACTCCGCGCACCTCGCGCGCCTTGGCGGCGATGGACAGCCTGCGGGCGGCGCCCACCAGGGCCAGGGCGGCCTCCGGACCGGGGCAGGTGACCTCCAGGGAGGAGGACCGGCCCGGCTCGGTGAGCGAGCCGTGGGCCAGGAAGGCGCCGCGCCACGCCGCCTCGGCGTCACAGGTGGCCCCGGAGACCACCTGTGGCGGAAGACCCCGGATGGGGCGCCCGCGGCCGTCCACGAGGCCCGTCTGGCGTGCCAGCTGGTCACCGCCGGCCACGACGCGGACCACGTAGCGGCTGCCGCGGCGCAGTCCGCCGGGCGCCATCACGACGAGGTCCGAGGAATGGCCGAAGATCTCCAGGATGTCCTTGCGCAGGCGTCTGGCGGCGATCCCGGTGTCCAGCTCCGCCTCGATGACGATGCGGCCGCTCACCAGGTGCAGCCCGCCCGCGAACCGAAGGATCGCCGAGACCTCCGCCTTCCTGCAGCAGGTCCGGGTGACGGGCAGGCGGGAGATCTCATCCTTCACCGCAGGCGTCATCGCCATGGGCCGATCCTTCCATGCATCCGAAAAATACGGTCGTACGCGGCGGCCAGCAGCTCCGGATCGTGCTTCGGAGAGCCGTCCTGCCTGGCCACGGGCGCCAGCTCGACCGCGGCACCGAACCGTTTCGCGGCATCGGCGAGGGACTCGCGGTCGGGCACGGCGGCCTGGTCGGCCAGCACCACGTCCAGGGCGAGTTTAGGGGCGTGTCGGGCCAAAACCTCCAAATGACGCTGCGGAGAGAAGCCCTCTGTTTCGCCGGGCTGCGGCGCGAGGTTCAGCGAGAGGACCCGCCGGGCCTTCGTCTCCATCAGCGCGTCCAGCAATTCCGGCACCAGCAGGTGCGGAATGACGGAGGAGAACCAGGACCCCGGACCGAGCACCACCCAGTCGGCGTCCAGGACCGCGGCGACGGCCTCCGGCACGGCCGGCGGGTCGCTCGGAACCACCTGTACGGAGAGCACCTCGCCCGGGGTCAGCGCCACCGTGGCCTGCCCGCGGACGGTGTCCACGTCCTCGGGGCGGGCCGGGTCGTGTCCCCTGACCAGCGCCTGGAGCTCCAGCGGCACCGCCGACATCGGCAGTACCCGGCCCTGGGCCCCGAGCAGCCTCCCGACCAGGTCGAGGGCCTGGACCGGGTCGCCGAGCTGTTCCCACAGGGCCACGATCAGCAGGTTGCCGACGGCGTGCCCGTGCAGATCGCCCTCGGACTGGAAGCGGTGCTGGATGACCCGGGCCCAGGTCTGCCCCCAGTCGTCGTCCCCGCACAGCGCGGCCAGCGCCTTGCGCAGGTCGCCGGGCGGAAGCACACCGAGCTCCTCCCGGAGCCGGCCGCTGGATCCGCCGTCGTCGGCGACGGTGACCACCGCGGTGAGGTCACCGGTGATGCGGCGCAGGGCGGCGAGGGAGGCCGACAGGCCCTGGCCGCCGCCGAGCGCCACCACCTTGGGCGTGGCGCCGCGCCGGCGGCCGGAGCGGCCGGAGCGGCCCACGCCGTCCTCGCCCCGTCCCGGGGTGAGGCGGCGCAGGCGGCTCAGCCGCGGGGTCCGTGCGGTCACTCGCGCCCCATGTCCCGGTGCACTACGACGGTCTCGACTCCCTCGGAGGCGAGACGGGCGGCGAGCTTCTCGGACATGGCCACGCTGCGGTGCTTGCCGCCCGTGCAGCCGACCGCGATGGTCACGTACCGCTTGCCCTCACGGCGGTAGCCGGTGGCGATGAGCTGGAGCAGCTCGGTGTAGCGGTCGAGGAACTCCTTGGCGCCGGGCTGGCTGAAGACGTACCCGGACACCTCCTCGTTGAGCCCGGTGAAGGGGCGCAGCTCCGGAACCCAGTGCGGGTTGGGGATGAAGCGGCAGTCGACGACGAGGTCGGCGTCGACGGGGAGGCCGTACTTGTAGCCGAAGGACATGACGGTGGCCCGCAGCTCGGGCTCCTCGTCCCCGGCGAACTGGGCGTCCATCTTCGCGCGCAGCTCGTGCACGTTCAGGCTGGAGGTGTCGATCACCAGGTCGGCGTCGCCGCGCAGCTCGCGCAGCAGGTCTCGCTCGGCGGCGATGCCGTCGGTGATGCGCCCGTCGCCCTGGAGCGGGTGCGGGCGGCGCACCGACTCGAAGCGGCGGACCAGCGCGTCGTCGGAGGACTCCAGGAAGACGATGCGGCGGGTGACGCCCTTGCTGTCGAGGTCGGCGAGGGACTCGCGCAGGGCATCGAAGAACTGGCGGCCGCGGACGTCCACGACGACGGCGATGCGCGCCACGTTGCCCTGGGAGCGGGCACCGAGCTCCACCATGGTCGGGATCAGGGCCGGCGGGAGGTTGTCGACGACGAACCAGCCGAGGTCCTCCAGACACTTGGCCGCCGTACTGCGGCCGGCCCCGGACATGCCGGAGATGATCACCAGCTCGGGGATGGCCGCCTCGGCGGTCTCGCCGGGCTCCACTGTCGTGCCCGTACTCACCTGTGCTCCGTCTCGGTCGTGCGTGCTCTCGTGCTCGGTCATTGCTCGGTCCCCCGTTCGGACGATGTCTCCCGGCTGCCGCCGGGAGGTGCCCCCACCCGCGGGGGCGGGGTCTCATCCTCAATGATCTCTCCTGTGGCCGTGTTCACGGCAGGACCGGCGGGAACCGCCCGGGCGAGGGCCGCGACCACGGTCTCGGCCGTCTTACGGCCTATGCCCGGGACCTCGCAGATCTGGTCGATTGTCGCCTGTCTCAGCTTCTTCACCGAACCGAAGTGCTTGATCAGGGCCTGCTTGCGGCTCTCGCCGAGGCCGGACACCTCGTCCAGGGGCCCGGATTTCAGCCGCTTGCCGCGCTTGTTGCGCTGGTACTGGATGGCGAAACGGTGGGCTTCGTCACGGACCCGCTGGAGCAGGTAGAGGCCCTCGCTGGTGCGCGGCAGCACGACCGGGTCGTCCTCGCCGGGCAGCCAGACCTCCTCCAGCTTCTTGGCCAGCCCGCACACGGCGACGTCGTCGATCCCGAGCTCCTCCAGGGCCCGCTTGGCGGCGGCGACCTGCGGCTGCCCGCCGTCGACCACGACGAGCTGGGGCGGGTACGCGAAGCGCTTGGGCCTCCCGTCGTCCTCGGGCACCTCCCCGTCCCCGTCCTCGGGGTCCCACTCCCCCGTCTTCAGCTTCTCCTGGAGGTAGCGGCGGAAGCGCCGGGAGACCACCTCGTGCATGGAGCGGACGTCGTCCTGCCCCAGATGCGATTTGATCTGGAAGCGCCGGTACTCGCCCTTGCGGGCCAGCCCGTCCTCGAAGACGACCATCGACGCCACGACGTCGTCACCCTGGAGGTGCGAGATGTCGAAGCACTCGATGCGCAGCGGGGCGCTGTCGAGTTCCAGGGCCTCGGCGATCTCCTCCAGGGCCCGGGAGCGGGTGGTGAGGTCGCTGGCGCGCTTGGTCTTGTGCAGGGCGAGGGACTGCAGGGCGTTGCGGTGGACGGTCTCCATGAGGGCCTTCTTGTCGCCGCGCTGCGGTATCCGCAGGCTCACCTGGGACCCCCGGCGCTCGGCGAGCCACTGGGCCAGCGCCTGCGTGTCCTCGGGGAGCGCCGGGACCAGCACCTCCTTGGGGACGGCCTCGCCCTTCTCCTCTCCGTACAGCTGCTGGAGGGCGTGCTCGACGAGCCCGGCCGTGTCGACGGCCTCGACCTTGTCGGTGACCCAGCCGCGCTGGCCGCGGACCCGGCCGCCGCGGACGTGGAAGATCTGCACCGCGGCTTCGAGCTCGTCCTCGGCCACGGCGATCAGGTCGGCGTCGGTGGCGTCGGCGAGCACCACGGCGTTCTTCTCCATCGCCCGGCGCAGCGCCCCGATGTCGTCGCGCAGCCGGGCGGCCTTCTCGTACTCCATCTCCTCGGCCGCCGCGTGCATCTCCTTCTCCAGCCGGGAGAGGTAGGTGCCGGTGCGGCCGGCCATGAAGTCGCAGAAGTCCTCCGCCAGTTCGCGGTGCTCCTCGGGGGTGACCCTGCCGACGCAGGGGGCGGAGCACTTGCCGATGTAGCCGAGCAGGCAGGGGCGGCCGATCTGGGCGGAGCGCTTGAACACCCCCGCGGAGCAGGTGCGGACCGGGAACACCCGGAGCATCAGGTCGACGGTCTCGCGGATCGCCCAGGCGTGTCCGTACGGACCGAAGTAGCGCACGCCCTTCTTCTTGGGCCCCCGCATGACCTGGACCCTCGGGTACTCCTCATTGAGGGTGACGGCGAGGGAGGGGTAGCTCTTGTCGTCCCGGTACTTGACGTTGAACCGGGGGTCGAACTCCTTGATCCACGAGTACTCCAGCTGGAGCGCCTCGACCTCGGTGGACACCACGGTCCACTCGACGGAGGCGGCCGTGGTCACCATCGTGGCGGTACGGGGATGCAGTCCGGCGACGTCCTGGAAGTAGCTGGCCAGGCGCTGGCGCAGGCTCTTGGCCTTCCCGACGTAGATCACCCGGCGGTGCTCGTCGCGGAACTTGTAGACCCCAGGGGAGTCGGGGATCTGTCCCGGCTGGGGGCGGTAGCTGGAAGGGTCGGCCATGCCAACCACCCTACTTGCGCGCACCGACAACGAACCGTAGCCCTCCGGGCCGGTCTGCGGATCCCGGGCGGTCCGCCGCCGCCGGCCTCCGGCCCGGTGCGCGGGGCTGTCTTTCAGCCCGCCGGCGTTCGAGACGCGGGCCCGGGCAGAGCCCGGGAAACGGCGAAAGGGCGGGGCGGGGAGGGCTGACCGCAGGGCCCGGCCCCGGCTGAAGCCGGACCCTGCGGGAGTGCGAGCGGCTACGCCGTGGCGCGCCGACGGCGCAGGAGCAGCGTCCCGGCCCCGCCCAGCGCGAGCGCCCCGGCAGCGGCCGCAGCCACCGCGACCGGTGTCCCGGCGGCCGCGGAGCCTGCCGCATAGCCGCCCGCCATGCCGCCCTCCGCGTACGGGGAACCGGGGAGCTTGTCCCCGTACGCCTTGGCGACCCGCGCCCGGTAGGCACCGAGCGTCGTGCCCCCGGCGCCCACGGCCCGCACCGCGTCCTCGTCCAGCGGCAGCACCCGGCTGTCGCCGGCCACGTACCAGGCGTCGATCTGCGGTTCCCGGAACACGGTCCCGCCGGGCAGTTTCGCCGCGCCGAGCCCGGCGTAGCGGAACTCGTCGTCGCCGGTGGCGATGTTCACCACCTGCCAGCCGGCCTCCGTGCGCGCGGTCCACAGGGCGGCCTGCTGCCCGTCGGAGGAGACGGCCTTGCTGGCGAGGAACTCCAGGCGGGCGACGGGGGCGCCTGCTCTGCCCGCGACGAACTCCGGGGAGAGGTGGTTGACCGGTATCGCCTCGCCCTCGATGCGGGGCTGCGCGGCCGTGAGGGAGACCTTGCCCTCCCGGGCGAAGAAGCGGGAGAGGGTGACCAGGGTCTCGGGGGCGGTGGCGGCCCGCGCGGCGGCCGCCCTGTTCTCGGCGGTGGCCGCCCGGGGCTGCGGCACGGGGGCCGCGAAGGCCTGCGGGGCGATCCCGAGCAGGGCGGTGGCGGCGAGGACGGCCGCGGCGGCCGAAGCGCGCAGGGTCATGGCGCTCACGCCCCGATCCGGTAGAGCGAGTGGGTCCAGGAGAAGGTGCTGTTGTTCACGTACCAGGCGTGGGAGGCCCAGTTGTAACGGTCGCTGGAGGGCCAGGGGTCGCCCCAGTAGACCCAGTTGCTCGCGGTGTCGTAGCCGTACACGACGTGCATGTGGCCGCCGCCGTTCGACCACTGGATCCGGGTCTCGATCGGCCGGTTGGCGTTGATCTCGGTCTGGACGGTGGAGTACTGGAGCCAGCCGGTCACGTACGAGCCGGGGTTGATGCCCGCCCAGCGCAGCCCGGTCTGGACGTTGCCGAGGGTGGCCTGGTTGTTGGGGCATTCGCTGCCCTGCTGACGGTTGAAGGCCGCGTTGCAGAATTGGTTCTGGCTGTGGTTCCGGCCGAACCAGGTGGCGATGGTGTTGCCGCCCGCGGCCCAGCACCAGTTGGTCTTCGTCTGGGCCTGCATGGTGATGTTCAGGCGCTTCGCGGCCAGGGCGGAGTCGGTGCCGGTTTCGGCAGCGGCGGCGGTGCCGGTGCCGATGGGCAGGGCGAACAGCAGGGCGGTGAGCACGGCGGTGAGGGAGGCGGCTGGGGAAAGCCGCCGGCTTCGGTTGCGCATCGCGTTCCTCCCAATGTGGGGAATGGGGGGTGGAGGAGCGCGTCCGGACGCTGTTCAGGAGCATCAGGGAGTTGTCGCGATCAGGTCAACACGCTTCAATACGCGGTGACAGCGCGGTGTGAACGGTGGGGCTGCGGTGTGAACGGTTGCTGTGGTGTCACCTGGTCCCCCGGAGCCGCCGCCGTGACCCCCCGCGCCGGCCCGTGTGAACGTTCACAAAGGAGTCGCCATGCGACCGACCGGCGACACGGCGGAACTCGGCCGGTTGCTGCGCGGCGGCCCCTTCCACCTCGCCCTGCGCGCCGCCCTCGCCGCGCGCGGACTGCCCCTGCACCGGGTCCAGCACCGTCTCGCGACGCAGGGCATCAAGGTCGGTGTCACCAGCCTCAGTTACTGGCAGCAGGGCGCCCGGCGGCCGCGTCACCCGGAGTCGCTGCGGGCGGTCACCGCCCTGGAGCGGATCCTGGAGCTGCCCGACGGCTCCCTGCTGCGCCTGCTGGCCGCCCAGGAACACGGGCCCGGACCGGACCGGCCGCCCACCCGCTCCTACCGGGCCCTGCTCAGCACGGGCGGGACGGTGGAGCGGCTGCTGGGTGGGATGGACCTGCCGCCCGACGGCGGGCTGCACTCGGTCGGACACCACGAGCGGGTCAGCATAGGACCGGCGGGCGAGCTGCGGGTCCGCGAGTCGCAGCAGATCGTCCGGGCGCACCGCGACGGGGTCGACCGCTACCTCGCCGTCCACCAGGGCGACCCGGGCTGCGACGTGTCCCGGATGCGCGTGACGGCGTACGAGAACTGCCGCACGGGCCGGGTGCGGTGCCACCCGGAGACCGGGCTGGTGGTCGCCGAGCTGCTCTTCGACGCGCGGCTGCGGCGCGGGGACACCCACGTCTTCGGCTACGGGATCGAGGACGGCACGGGCACCCGCAGCAGCGAGTACGTGCGCGGTTTCAGCTACGCCGGCGGCCAGTACATGCTCCAGGTCAGCTTCGACGAGGCGGCGCTGCCGGTGCGCTGCCGGCGCTTCGCCCGGGGCGGGCCCGAGGCCGCTCGCACCGGCCTCGTGGACCTGACGCCCAGCGGCCGGCACCGGGCGGTGCACCTGGTGGAGCAGTCGGTGCGGCGCGGGATCCTCGGGATCGGCTGGGACTGGGACTGATGCCGGGTCGCGGGTCAGCCCGCGACGAGCTTGCCGTTCTCGGCCCGGACCGGGACGGCGGGCAGCGGCTCGGAGGCCGGACCGCGCAGGACCTTGCCGGTGTTCACGTCGAAGCGGCTGCCGTGGCAGGGGCAGTTCCCCTCACCCTCGACGATCTTGTCCAGGACGCAGCCGGCGTGCGTGCACTGGGCGCTGAACGCCTTGTACTGGCCCTCCGCCGGGCAGCTGACGATCAGCTTGTTCTCCCGGTACAGCTTCGCGCCGCCCACCGGAACCTCGGCCGCGGCGCCCAGGTCGACCGGCGCGGTGGGGGTGGCGGGGGTGTTGCCTCCGCTGTTGGTCTCGGTGGAGCAGGCCACGAGGGTCACCCCGGCACCGGTGGCCCCGGCGAGCGCGGCGGCGCCCTTGAGGACGGTTCGGCGGGCGGGTGACTGCGGCGCGGGCATGCGGTTCTCCTGGGCTGCGGGCGGGGTACGGGGGTGGGGTGCGGGGCCGGGTGCACGGGTGGTGCGGGCCGGAACCCGGCCGGGGCACCGGCCCACCCGACGATACCTCCGTGGCATGGGGTAGCTTCCCCCGCGTGATCGTCGTCGGCGGAGAAGCCCTCATCGACCTGGTGCCCGTGGCACGGCCGCCCGGCGCACTGCTGCCCCGGCCGGGCGGCGGACCGTACAACACCGCGCTCGCGCTCGGGCGGCTCGGCGCCGGGGTGGCCTTCTGTTCCCGGGTCTCCTCGGACGGCTTCGGCGAGAGCCTGCTGGCGGGGCTGCGGGCCGCCGGGGTGGACCTGTCGCTGGTCCAGCGCGGAGTGGAGCCGACGACGCTCGCCGTGCCCTCGCTGGCCCCGGACGGCTCGGCCTCGTACGGCTTCTACGTCGAGGGCACGGCGGACCGGCTGTTCACGCTGCCGGCCGCCCTCCCCGACGGGGTACGGGCCCTCGCGCTCGGCACCTGCTCGCTGGTCCTGGAACCGGGTGCGAGCGCGTACGAGGCCCTGCTGCGCCGGGAGTCCCGGCGCGGGCTGCTGACCCTGCTGGACCCCAACATCCGGCCGGCCCTGATCGCGGACCCGGCGGCGTACCGCGCGCGCTTCCTGGAGCGGCTGCTGCCGTGCACGAGCGTCCTCAAGCTGTCGGAGGAGGACGCGGCCTGGCTCGGCGGCCGCGTCTCCGACTGGCTGGCGGCCGGGCCTTCGGCGGTGGTGCTGACCCGGGGCGCGGCGGGCCTGACGGTCTGGACGCGGGAGGGTGCGGAGTACTCGGCGGCGGCCCGCCCGGTGGCGGTGGTGGACACGATCGGCGCGGGCGACACCGTCAACGCCGCCCTGCTGCACCGGCTCACCGCCGGCGCGCCGGGCCGTCCGGTGGACTGGCCGGAGGTCCTGGCCCACGCCGCCCACGCGGCGGCCCTGACCTGCACCCGGGCGGGCGCCGAGCCGCCGTACGCCGCGGAGCTCTGACGGGTCAGCGCAGCGCGGCCCAGACGGTACGGGCCACGGCCGGGGCGAACTCCTCGACGGGCTGGACCACGTGGGCCCCGGAGAAGTGCAGGAAGAAGGCTCGCTGGAAGCAGGCGCCGAGCAGCAGGGCCGCGGCGGCCCGCGGATCGGCGTCGGGCCGCAGCCGGCCGGCGTCGAGCTCGCGCTGCAACCGTCCGGCCAGCGCTTCGAGGACCAGGTGCGGGCCGGCGCCGACCTTCTGGACGCCCTCGCGGTGGCGGGTGAGCAGAGCGGGCTCGGCGAAGAGCGAGGCGGCCATGGGCATGGCGTCGGCGTAGAAGTACGAGGCGTGCCGGGCGATGGCGGTGAGCCCTTCTTCGACCCCCTCCTCGACCCCTTCCTCCGCCCCTTCCACGGTCCCTTCGCCGGCTCCCTGCCCGCCCCGCGTCCCTCCCGGCTCGGCCCGCAGGGCGGCCATGAGCGGGCCCGCGTTGGGAGTGCGCTCCATCAGCACGCGGACGAACAGTTCCTCCTTGTTCGCGAAGTACTTGTAGAGCGCGGCCTCCGAGCAGCCGGCCTCTCGGGCGATGGCCTTGGTGGTGGCCCTGGCCAGGCCGATGGTGCGCATCAGCTTCTCGGCGGCGTCGAGCAGCCGCTCGGGCGTGGGGCGGCTTGACTTTGAGGTGAGCATTCACTCACCCTAGCGGAAGCATGGGTGAGTAAGCACTCACCCACCTCTTGTCGCGGGGGTACGACGATGAAGATCACGGTGTTCGGAGCCACGGGCGGCGTCGGCCGCGAGGTCGTCCGGCAGGCACTCGACGCGGGACACGAGGTGACCGCGGTCGTACGGGACCCGGCGCGGCTGCAGGTGGCCGCCCACGAGCGGCTGCGCGTGGCCACCGTGGTCGACGTGACCGACCCGGAGGCGGTGCTGTCCGTGGTGAGCGGGCGGGACGCGGTGGTCTCCGCGCTGGGTGCGGCCAACAACAAGCAGGCCAGGGCGACTCCCATCGCGGGCCCGGCCCTGAGCGCGATCACCTCGGCCATGGAACGTGCCGGGGTGAGCCGGCTGTCGGCCGTCAGCGCCGCACCGGTCGGCCCGCTGCCGGAGGGCGAGGGGATGTTCACCCGCGCCGTGGTCTACCCGCTGCTGCGCACCCTGCTCCGGGACCTCTACGCGGACCTCGCGGTCATGGAGGCGGCGATGGGCGCGAGCGGCACCCGATGGACGGTCGTCCGTCCGCCGATGCTGCAGAACAGGCCGCGCACCGGCACCTACCGCCGCGCGATCGGCGCCAACGTCCGCGGCGGCCGGGTCATCCCCCGGGCGGACGTGGCGGACGCCCTCCTGACCACCCTGACGGACCCGGCCTGCGCCGGCCGCGCGGTCGGCATCGCCTCCTGAGGGCTGTTCCGCATACGCAGGGAGGCCCGGCCGTGGGCCGGGCCTCCTGCAGTACTCGTAGGCGCACCCGTCCCCGCGCTTGCACGCGGCGCGGGGCGGGTCGCGCCTGCTACGCCTTGCGCGCCCGGGCCGTCGTCTTCTTGGCCGGAGCCGCCTTCTTCACCGCAGCGGCCTTGGTGGCCGCCGCCTTCTTCGCCGGGGCCTTCTTCACCGCCGGCCGCGCGACGGGCGCCCCGTCCGACACCCGGTCCGCGCCCAGGATGTCCCGCAGGAACTTGCCCGTGTGGCTCGCGCCCACCGAGGCCACCGCCTCCGGCGTGCCCTCGGCCACGACCAGGCCGCCGCCGTAGCCGCCCTCCGGGCCCATGTCGATGACCCAGTCCGCGGTCTTGATGACGTCCAGGTTGTGCTCGATGACGATCACCGAGTTGCCCTTGTCCACCAGCCCCGACAGCACCTTGATCAGCTTCGAGATGTCCTCGAAGTGCAGACCGGTGGTCGGCTCGTCCAGGACGTAGACCGTCCGGCCCGTGGACCGCTTCTGGAGCTCGGAGGCCAGCTTCACGCGCTGCGCCTCGCCACCCGACAGGGTGGGCGCGGACTGGCCGAGGCGGACGTAGCCCAGCCCGACCTCGTTGAGCGTCTTGAGGTGACGCGCGATCGTCGGCACCGCCTCGAAGAAGCCCAGCGCCTCCTCGATCGGCATGTTCAGGACTTCCGCGATGGACTTGCCCTTGTAGTGGACCTCCAGCGTCTCCCGGTTGTACCGGTCGCCGTGGCACACCTCGCACGGGACGTAGACGTCCGGCAGGAAGTTCATCTCGATCTTGATCGTGCCGTCGCCGGAGCAGTTCTCGCACCGGCCGCCCTTCACGTTGAAGGAGAAGCGGCCCGGCAGGTAGCCGCGCACCTTCGCCTCCATCGTCTCCGCGAAGAGCTTGCGCACGTGGTCGAAGACGCCGGTGTACGTGGCCGGGTTGGACCGCGGGGTCCGGCCGATCGGCGACTGGTCGACGTGGACCACCTTGTCGACGAGGTCGTCCCCCTCCACCCGCGTGTGCCGCCCGGGCACCGAGCGGGCGCCGTTCAGCTCGCGCGCCAGGTGCGTGTAGAGGATGTCGTTGACCAGCGTCGACTTGCCCGATCCCGACACACCGGTCACGGCCGTGAGCACGCCCAGCGGGAAGGACACGTCGATGTCCCGCAGGTTGTTCTCCTTGGCGCCGTGGACGGTCAGCCTGCGCTCGCCGTTCACGGGCCGGCGCACGTCCGGGATCTCGATGGACTTCTTGCCGGAGAGGTACTGACCGGTCATCGACTCGGTGTTCTTCAGCAGGTCCTTCAGCGAACCGCTGTGCACCACCTTGCCGCCGTGCTCGCCCGCGCCCGGACCGATGTCCACGACCCAGTCGGCCACCTTGATGGTGTCCTCGTCGTGCTCGACCACGATGAGCGTGTTGCCCATGTCCCGCAGCCGCACCAGGGTCTCGATCAGCCGGTGGTTGTCCCGCTGGTGCAGGCCGATGGAGGGCTCGTCCAGCACGTAGAGCACGCCGACCAGGCCGGAGCCGATCTGGGTGGCCAGCCGGATGCGCTGGGCCTCGCCGCCCGACAGGGTGCCGGCGGCCCGGTTGAGGGAGAGGTAGTCGAGACCGACGTCCACCAGGAAGCGGAGCCGCTCGTTGACCTCCTTGAGGACCCGCTCGGCGATCTTCTTGTCGCGGGCGTCGAGGCGCATCCGGCCCAGGAAGTCCGCGCACTCGCTGATCGACATGGCGGCGACCTCGGCGATGGACTTCTCCATCACCGTCACGGCGAGCACGATCGGCTTGAGGCGGGTGCCCTCACAGGTCGGGCAGGGCACTTCGCGCATGTAGCCCTCGAAGCGCTCGCGGCTGGCGTCGCTCTCCGACTCCGCGTGCCGCCGCTTGACGAACGGCACGGCGCCCTCGAAGGCCGTCGTGTACGCGCGCTCCCGGCCGTACCGGTTGCGGTAGCGGACCTCGATCTGCGTCTTGTGCCCGTACAGCAGGGCCTTCTTCGCACGCACCGGCAGCCCGGCCCAGGCGATGTCGGTACGGAAGCCGAGCTCCCCGGCGAGCGCGCCGATCAGACGCTGGAAGTAGTCCTTGGTGTGGCCGAGCGACCACGGCGAGACCGCGCCCTCGTCCAGGGACTTGTCCTCGTCCGGAACGATGAGCTCCGGGTCCACCTCCATGCGCGTACCGATGCCCGTGCACTCGGGGCAGGCGCCGAAGGGCGAGTTGAAGGAGAAGGAGCGCGGCTCCAGCTCCTCGAAGGACAGGTCGTCATAGGGGCAGTAGAGGTGCTCGGAGTACATCCGCTCACGCTCGGGGTCGTCCTCGGCGAGGTCGACGAAGTCCAGGATCACCATGCCGCCGGAGAGACCGAGCGCGGTCTCCACGGAGTCCGTGAGCCGGCGCTTGGCGCTCTCCTTGACGGTGAGGCGGTCGATGACCACCTCGATGGTGTGCTTCTCCTGCTTCTTCAGCGTGGGCGGCTCGGAGAGCTGGATGGTCTCCCCGTCCACCCGCGCCCGGCTGTAGCCCTTGGTCTGGAGATCGGAGAAGAGGTCGACGAACTCGCCCTTGCGCTCGCGCACCAGCGGCGAGAGCACCTGGAAGCGGCTGCCCTCGGGGAGCGCGAGCACCTTGTCGACGATCGCCTGCGGCGACTGGCGCGAGATGGGGCGCCGGCACTCGGGGCAGTGCGGCTTGCCGATGCGGGCGAAGAGGAGGCGGAGGTAGTCGTAGACCTCGGTGATGGTGCCCACGGTCGAGCGCGGGTTGCGCGAGGTCGACTTCTGGTCGATCGAGACGGCCGGGGAGAGACCCTCGATGAAGTCGACGTCGGGCTTGTCCATCTGCCCGAGGAACTGGCGGGCGTACGACGAGAGCGACTCGACGTAGCGGCGCTGACCCTCGGCGAAGATCGTGTCGAAGGCCAGGGAGGACTTGCCCGACCCGGAGAGTCCGGTGAAGACGATGAGTGAGTCGCGGGGCAGGTCGAGCGAGACGTTCTTCAGGTTGTGCTCGCGAGCGCCACGAACGATGAGACGGTCGGTCACGCCGGTCCGCACCTTTCTTGAGAGAGCGGGGGCACGGGCCCCCGTCCCAGGGTATGGGGGGCGCCTCTGCGATGGACTGGGTCCTTGGACTTCCGAGCGTATAGCACGCACATTCGATTTACGGCACTCCGCAGACTGCTTCACCCAATCGTGTGGCCGTGCACCCCGAGCCACTAGGCTCGCCGCCATGACTGATCATGTGCACGACCTGCGATCTGTACGTGAAGCCACGGACCGGCTGCTGACCGCTGTCGAGAAGCTGGACAACGCAGCCCTCGCCGAGGAGTCACACCTCCCGGGCTGGACCCGTGGCCACATCCTGGCCCACCTCGCACGCAACGCCGACGCGCTCGTCAACGTCCTCGAGGGACGCCCGATGTACGAGAGCGCCACCGCCCGCGACACGGACATCGAGCGCGACGCCGGCCGACCCCTGGAAGAACACCTGGCGGACCTCCGTGATTCCGCGGCCCGCTTCATCGCCACCACGGAGCCCGCCCAGGACTGGGGCCGCACGGTCGAGCTGCGCAACGGTGTCACGGACCTCGCGGCCAACGTGCCCTTCCGCCGCTGGGTCGAGGTCGATCTGCACCACGCCGACCTGAACATCGGCTACGAGCTCTCCGACCTCCCGGAGGAGTTCACCGACCGCGAGATCGTCTTCCTCGCCGACCGCTGGTCCGGCCGCCCCGAGGTGCCGCCGACGGCCCTGGTCGCGACCGACGGGCGGCGCTGGCGCACCGGCTCCGCCGGGGATCCCGCCGTGACCGTGACCGGCACCGCCGCCGGACTCCTGGCCTGGCTGGCCGGCCGCGGCGACAAGGGCGCCTCCCTGACCGCGTCGGGCGGCCCTCTGCCCGAGCTCCCCCCGCTCTAGGATCAAGGTATGACGTACACCGGAGAGGTCAAGGTCGGCGGTCCGGCCGACGTGCACGAACTCGCGGACCTGATGATTTCCAAGGTCGCGGTGGGCTCGATGAACAACAACGCCTACCTGCTGCGCTGCCGCGCCACCGACGAGCAGCTGCTCATCGACGCGGCCGCCGAGGCGGGCACCCTGCTCAGCCTGATCGGCGACGACGGCATCACGTCCGTGGTCACCACCCACCGGCACGGCGACCACTGGGGCGCCCTCGCCGAGGTCGTCGGGGCGACCGGCGCGCGCACCTACGCGGGCGCCCAGGACGCCGAGGGCATCCCGGTGGCGACCGACGTGCCCGTCGCCGACGGGGACACCATCACGGTCGGACGGGTCACCCTGACCGCCCGCCACCTGGTCGGCCACACCCCGGGCTCGATCGCCCTGATCTACGACGACCCGCACGGGCACCCGCACGTCTTCACCGGGGACTGCCTCTTCCCCGGCGGCGTCGGCAACACCCAGGGCGACCCGAAGGCCTTCGCCAGCCTCATCGACGACGTCCAGCACAAGCTCTTCGAGCAGCTGCCGGACGAGACCTGGGTCTACCCCGGCCACGGCAACGACACCACCCTCGGCGCCGAGCGTCCGCACCTCGCCGAATGGCGCGAGCGCGGCTGGTAGCACCGCAACGCGTCAACTTCGCGACGCGACGCACTCCTTCCGGTCGTTGACGACCGGACTCACGCCCCGAGGGGCGGGGAACGGGTATGTGGTGCGGCATGCCACAGGACCCTTGCCCGCCCCTCGCCTCCTCCTCCGCCCCCGGGGACACCCCCGCCCCGTCCCCCTCGGCCGGGCCCGCCGAAAGCGGCGGCTCCGCCGGGCCCGGCATGCTGCGCCTGGCCACGGCCTCGCTCGCCGGGACCGCCATCGAGTTCTACGACTTCTTCGTGTACGGGACGGCCGCCGCCCTGGTGCTCGGCCCGCTCTTCTTCCCGTCCTTCTCACCGCTCGCCGGAACCCTCGCCGCCTTCGGCACCTTCGGCGTCGGCTTCCTCGCCCGCCCGCTCGGCTCGGCGGTCTTCGGCCACATCGGCGACCGCTACGGCCGCCGGCCGGTCCTGCTCGCCTCCCTCCTGCTCACCGGACTCGCCACGGTCGCCGTCGGCTGCGTGCCCACGTACGGCTCGATCGGCATGGCCGCTCCCGCACTCCTGCTCCTGCTGCGCTTCCTGCAGGGCCTCGGGCTGGGCGGTGAGTGGGGCGGCGCCGTGCTGCTGACCGCCGAGCACGCCCCGGAGCGGCGGCGCGGACTGTGGTCGAGCTTCCCGCAGATGGGCCCGGCGGTGGGCTTCCTGCTCGCCAACGGCATGGTGCTGGGGCTGTCCGCGTCACTGACCGACGCCCAGTTCACCTCCTGGGGGTGGCGGGTGCCGTTCTGGGCGGCCGGGGTCCTGGCGCTGGCCGGGCTGTGGCTGCGCCGCTCCGTGGAGGAGACCCCGCAGTTCCGGGCGCTCGCCGAGACGGACCGGCGGGCCGAGGCCCCGCTGGCGGAGGTGTTCCGGGGCCACTGGCGGCTGCTCCTGCTGACCGGCGGCGCGCTCGCCGTGGGGTACGCCGTCTTCTACGCGGTCACCACCTGGTCCCTCGCGTACGCCACCGAGCACCTCGCGGTGAGCCGCACGGCGATGCTGGCCTGCATCATGGTCGCGGTGGCGATCAAGGGTCTGGTGACCCCGCTGATCGCGGTGCTCGGCGACCGCTACGGGCGGCGGCCGCTGTGCCTGATCGGGTGCGCGATCTGCGCCGTGTGGATGTTCCCGCTGGTCGCGCTGTTGCGGACGGCCGATCCGCTGCTGATGACGGTCGGCTTCGTCGGGGCGCTGCTGGGCATGGTGACGATGTTCTCGGTGGTGGCCGCCTACCTGCCGGAGCTGTACGCGCCGCGGATCCGCTGCACGGGCGCGGCCGTCGGCTACAACCTGGGCGGTGTGCTGGGCGGCGCGCTGACCCCGATCGTGGCGACGGCGCTGGCGGACGGTTCCGGTCCGCCGTGGGGCGTCGCCCTGTACCTGACCGGGATCGCCCTGGTCAGTCTGGTCTGCTTCGCCCTGCTGCCGGAGACCGGTCCGGCGGTCGTGTCGAGGCGGGCGGCCGCGGGCCGGACAGCGGAAACGGGGGCGGCCGAAGCGGCCGCCCCCGCATAGTTCCGCAGGTCCGTGGATCCGTGGATCACTTGATCTGTTGATCCGTGCGGATCCGTGGATCCGGTTACGCGTCGACGTTCTCCGGGCGGGCGGCGGCCTCGGCCGCCGCCTGCTTCCTGGAGGCCATCAGGCTGGTGATCGTGGTGATGACCAGGACACCGCAGATGACGCCCAGGGAGACCGGGATCGAGATCACCGGGACGTGCAGCCCCGACTCGTGCAGGGCGTGCAGCACCAGCTTGACGCCGATGAAACCGAGGATGATCGACAGGCCGTAGCTGAGGTGGACCAGCTTCTTCAGCAGGCCGCCGATGAGGAAGTACAGCTGGCGCAGACCCATCAGCGCGAAGGCGTTGGCCGTGAAGACGATGTACGGGTCCTGGGTGAGGCCGAAGATCGCGGGGATCGAGTCCAGGGCGAACAGCACGTCGGTGGTGCCGATGGCGAGCATGACGATCATCAGTGGCGTCAGTACGCGCTTGCCGTTGTTGACGATGAAGAGCTTGGTGCCGTGGTACTGGTCGGCGACGCCGAACTTCTTCTCGACGGACTTGAGGAGACGGTTCTCCTCGAACTCCTCGTCGTCCTCGTCCTTGCGGGCCTCCTGGATCAGCTTCCACGCGGTGTAGATCAGGAACGCGCCGAAGATGTAGAAGACCCAGGAGAAGCTGGCGATGATCGCGGCGCCGGCGGCGATGAAGACCGCGCGCAGGACCAGGGCGATCAGCACGCCGATGAGCAGCACGCGCTGCTGGAGGTGGGACGGCACCGCGAACTTCGCCATGATCAGGACGAAGACGAAGAGGTTGTCGACACTCAGCGACTTCTCGGTGATGAAGCCGGCGAAGAACTCCTGGGACGCCTGGGGGTTCCCGAAGTACCACAGGCCGAGGCCGAAGAGTGCGGCGAGGACGATCCAGACGACCGTCCAGGTGCCGGCTTCCTTGATCGAAACGTCGTGCGGCTTGCGGCCGATGAAGAAATCGGCACCGATGAGGAGGGACAGACCAAGAATGGTCGCGGCCCACAGGGCCCAGGAAACTTCCATGGTGAAACACGCCTCCGGCGGATGGCTCAGGACTTCGTCAGCGTCATCGCTGCCGGAGGTCTCTTCCACCCGGGCGGCCTGGAGGCCGTGGGCCGACGCCCCGGGACCGGCTTCGATCACTCAACCGAAGCGGTCCGTATTGACGGGTACGCCGTAGCAGGAAAGCAGGAATACTCCCCTCCGCACGGACGAGCTTACCCGCCGAGGGCGGTAAAGGTAAAGGGAACACCAAAGGATGGTCACGGACGGGTAGTGCGCCGGGCCTCCGCCACCCGGTCCAGTGCCTGGTCGAGGACCCGGCTGCCCTGCGGGGGCAGGTCCGGTTCGAAGGTCCACGCGTGGTGGACCCAGGGGTCGGCGAGATGGTTGTCGGGCACCGGCGACAGCCGCATCAGGGACCGCCACAGCGGGTCGAGCAGCGGCCCGTAGGCCGATGCCTCGTCGCGGTCCGCGACCATCAGCAGGTGCACGCCGACCGCCGAGCCCTCGTCGGCGAGGTAGCGCAGCTGGGTGACGGCGCGGTCGTCGAAGCCGTGCGGGAAGTCGTGCACGATCAGCAGCTGGTCGGCCGTGTCCACGTCCGGGGGCAGGTCCTCGGGAGCACCGGCCCGCAGCGCCATCTGTACGAGGTCCACCCGCCGGGTCAGGCGCGCCAGGGTCTGGGTGACCCCGGCCGCCCCGGCGGCGGGCGGCCCGGCCAGCACCCCGGCGCGCACGAGCGGCGCCAGGGAGGCGGATCCGGCCCCGGCCGCGTCGATGACGTGGACGGAGAACCGGTCGGCGGGGTGGACGGCGAGCAGCCGGACCGCCAGGGCGACGGCCATGTCCATGGCGGCCCGGCGCAACCGGTCGGTGTCCATGGTCATCGCGGCCTCGGAGCCGGTGCGGCCGTTGTCGATCCAGAGCCCGCGCTCCAGCGGGACCCGCATCAGCATCGGGATGCGCAGATCGGGCCGCTCGTGCAGGTGCAGGTCCCCCAGGCGCAGGGCCAGCGGGCTCTCCTCGGGCGTGCGGTGGCCGTGCCAGACGGGGTTGTCCCAGCGGGCGTACGCGGCCGGCAGCGCGGGCTCGACGACCTCCGACTCGGCGATCAGCTGGGCCAGGTCCCGGTCGAGGACGGCCTGAGCCTGGGCGACGAGCTCCTCGCGGCGGGCCCGCGCGGTGTCGCGGGCGGCGTTCCCGGTGCCGCCGAGGCGGTGGCGCGGGTCGGACAGGGCCTCGTCGAGCTCCCGGTCCATCCGGTTGTCGGCGAACTCTACGGCGCTGCGGTAGGCGGCGACCGTGCGGGCCAGGTCCTCGAACATCCCCCAGACCTGGTTGTAGAGCCGCTCCTCCATGGACCAGCCGCTGGCGTCCCCGGCGACCGGGCGCGGGGGCTGCCCGGGCTCCTGCGGGGCGGCGGGCCGCGGTGCGGGCTCGGGCGGCTCGGTGCTGGTGCGGCGGCGCCGCGGGTGGGCGTAGCTGATGGTGGGCGGGGAGCCCGCCGCGTCGCCGCCGGGCGCCGCTCCCGGCGTACCGGCGTAGGGGTGTCCGGAGACCGGGACCGGGTCCGGCGGCTCGGGCGCGGGGGCCTGGGCCGGGGTCTGCGGGGCGCGCAGGTCGCCGACGCGGGTCGGCATGGCCGCGAGGGTGGCGTCGGCCTGCGCGGTACGGGCGGCCGTGCCCAGCGCGGCGGCGGCCAGCTCCGCGGCCGCCGGTGCGGGCAGACCGCCGTCGGCGAGCAGGGCACCAAGGCCGTCGGCGTAGCCCTGGCCCACGGCGCGGACCTTCCAGGCACCCTGGCGCCGGTACAGCTCCAGGGCGACCACGGCCGTCTCGGCATCGAGTCCCGTCACGGTGTACCCGGCGAGCTCGGCTCCCTCGGGGTCGGCCACGGCCACGTAGGAGGCCGGCACCGCGCCGAAGCGCACCGGGCCTCCGGGCGGCAGGACGAGCAGCACGCCGAGCCGGTGGACGTCCTCCGCGACCTCGTCGAGGTCGACGGCGAAGGTGTGCCGCTCGGCGAGCTCCCCGGACGCCTGCACGCCGGGGAGGGACCTGGCGCCCGGGTGGGCCAGTATCCCGTTGCCGGAGAGCCGGCCCTGTTCGTCGGCGAGCGAGGCCAGGGCGAGCACGGGTGTGCCCGCCGAGACCCTGATCTCCACCCGGCTCTGGGACACGGGGTGGTTCTGCCCCCGGACCAGTTCGGCCGTCATCGTGCAGCCCCTCCCCCGTGCCTTCTTCTCTTGTCCGGTACTGCTACAGGTGCGGCAGGATCGCCGGCATGAGGTCCTGGAAGGTGCGGCCGTTGGCCGGGTTCCCGAGGGCCGTCATCTGCCAGCCGGCGCCCGCGCGGGACACCTTGGCCATGATCTGGGCGGTGTACTGACCGCCGCCGTCGAGGGTGTAGCGGGCCAGCTCCTGGCCGTTGGTCTCGTCGACGATGCGGCAGAACGCGTTCTGCACTTCCTGGAACGTCTGGCCGGTGAAGGAGTTCACCGTGAAGACGATCTGGTCGATGTGCACCGGCACGCGCTGGAGGTCGACGAGGATCGCCTCGTCGTCCCCGCCCTGGCCGACGCCGCCGACGAGGTTGTCACCGGTGTGGCGCACCGAGCCGTCGTCGCTCTGCAGGTGGCGGAAGAAGACCACGTCCACGGGCTGCTTGTCGGCGAAGAGCACCGCCGAGGCGTCGAGGTCGATCTCCCGGGTCCGCGAGCCGAACAGCCCGCGGCGCTTCGCCGCCTGCCAGCCGAGGCCCATGCGGACCGCGGTCAGCGTGCCTCCGTCCGCCTTCTGCAGACTGATGGCCTGACCCTTGGTCATGTTGACCGTCACGTACTGTCCCCTCTCCCTGGCCCGCCCCATGACGAGCGTGCAGCGTGTACCTGCGGCTGAGACCCAACCCTACTGACAGGCCTCCTGTCAGGCGAGGCCCGCTTCCTTCATCTGCCGCAACTCCTTCTTCAGCTCGCCCACCTCGTCCCGGATCCGGGCCGCGACCTCGAACTGGAGCTCGGCGGCCGCTCCGCGCATGCGCTCGGTCATCTGCTCGATGAGCGCGGCCAGTTCCGCGGCGGGCCGGTCGGTGAGCACCTCGGCGCCCGCGGCACCCTTGCCCCCACTCGTCACCTTCGCACCCTTTGTGCCCGCCTTGGTCGCGGCCGCCCGCCCGCCGAGCGCCGGCACCGGGGCCTTGGCCCCCTTGCCGTCCTTCGCCTGGCGGTAGCCGGTACCGAGGAGCTCCTCGGTGTCGAGCTCCTCACGGGCGATGGTGGCGACGATGTCGTTGATCTTCTTGCGGAGCGGCTGCGGGTCGATCCCGTGGGCCGTGTTGTAGGCGACCTGCTTCTCGCGGCGCCGGTTGGTCTCGTCGATCGCCTGCGCCATCGCCGGGGTGATGCTGTCCGCGTACATGTGGACCTGGCCGGACACGTTGCGCGCCGCGCGGCCGATGGTCTGGATCAGCGAGGTGCCGGAGCGCAGGAAGCCCTGCTTGTCCGCGTCGAGGATCGCCACCAGGGACACCTCGGGCAGGTCGAGGCCCTCGCGGAGCAGGTTGATGCCGACCAGGACGTCGTACTCGCCGGCCCGCAGCTCGCGCAGCAGCTCGATGCGGCGCAGGGTGTCCACGTCGCTGTGCAGGTACCGCACCTGGATGCCGAGCTCCAGGAAGTAGTCGGTGAGGTCCTCCGCCATCTTCTTGGTGAGGGTGGTCACCAGGACGCGCTCGTCCTTCTCGACGCGCTGGCGGATCTCGTGCACCAGGTCGTCGATCTGCCCCTCGGTGGGCTTGACCACGACCTCCGGGTCGATGAGGCCGGTGGGCCGGATGATCTGTTCGACGAAGCCGTCGCCGCGCGAGAGCTCGTACTTCCCGGGGGTCGCCGACAAGTAGACGGTCTGGCCGATGCGCTCCTGGAACTCCTCCCACTTCAGCGGCCGGTTGTCCAGGGCGGACGGCAGCCGGAACCCGTGGTCGACGAGGGTCCGCTTGCGGGAGGCGTCGCCCTCGTACATGGCGCCGATCTGCGGCACGGTGACGTGCGACTCGTCGATGACCAGGAGGAAGTCCTCCGGGAAGTAGTCGATGAGGGTGTTCGGCGCGGAGCCGCGCTCGCGGTCGTCCATGTGCAGCGAGTAGTTCTCGATGCCGGAGCAGGAGCCGATCTGGCGCATCATCTCCAGGTCGTAGGTGGTGCGCATGCGCAGCCGCTGGGCCTCCAGCATCTTGCCCTGCTTCTCCAGCTCGGCGAGGCGCTCGGCCAGCTCCGCCTCGATGCCGCGGACCGCCTTCTCCATGCGCTCGGGGCCGGCGACGTAGTGGCTGGCGGGGAAGACGTACAGCTCGCGGTCCTCGCTGATGACCTCGCCGGTCAGCGGGTGCAGCGTGGAGAGGGCCTCGATCTCGTCGCCGAACATTTCGATGCGGACGGCCAGTTCCTCGTAGACCGGGAAGATCTCGATCGTGTCGCCCCGCACCCGGAAGGTGCCGCGGGTGAAGGCCACGTCGTTGCGCGTGTACTGGATGTCCACGAAGCGGCGCAGCAGCTGGTCCCGGTCGATCTCCTCGCCGACCTTGAGGGCGACCATCCGGTCGACGTACTCCTGCGGGGTGCCGAGGCCGTAGATGCAGGACACGGAGGCGACGACGATCACATCCCGCCGGGTCAGCAGCGAGTTGGTCGCGGAGTGGCGCAGCCGCTCCACCTCCTCGTTGATCGAGGAGTCCTTCTCGATGTACGTGTCCGACTGCGGTACGTATGCCTCGGGCTGGTAGTAGTCGTAGTACGAGACGAAGTACTCGACGGCGTTGTTCGGCAGGAGCTCGCGGAACTCGTTCGCCAGCTGGGCGGCGAGCGTCTTGTTCGGCGCCATGACCAGGGTGGGGCGCTGGAGCTTCTCGATCATCCAGGCGGTCGTCGCGGACTTGCCGGTGCCGGTCGCACCCAGCAGGACGACGTCCTTCTCACCTGCACGGATGCGCTTCTCCAGGTCGGCGATGGCCGCCGGCTGGTCGCCGCTGGGCTGGTAGGGGCTGACGACCTCGAAAGGCGCCACCGTGCGTTCGATCTTCGATACGGGCCGCATGGGTCAACCGTACGACCCCCCACTGACACTCACGCATCCCCGCGGGTCGGCGGCGCGCTCCGGCCGGCTCCGGCCGCCCGGGCGTTTGTCATTCGTTCTGGTCCGTTTGTCGTAGTTCGGTGGCGGCTCAGTGATCTTCAACCCCATGATCGCGGTGAAGTGCATCGCCACAACGTCTGCCGCTCCGCACCCGTCTGACGCAGGAACAGGGCTCACGACCCGAGGAGAACGCACATGTACGTCCGACCCGCCGCCGCGGCCGCCGCCGCATTCCTGGGCTTCACCCTCACCCTGCTGGGCGGGACGGCCTCGTACGCCGCCACCGCCGCCGGCCCAGGATCCGCCGCCGGCCCCGGCGCCGGCCGGGCAGCCCTGGGGAGCCCTGTCGTGTACGCCCACCGGGGGGCTTCGGCCTACGCCCCGGAGAACACGCTCGACGCGATCGACCTGGCGATGCAGATGGGCTTCGACTGGGTCGAGAACGACGTGCAGCGCACCAAGGACGGCGTGCTGGTGGTGATCCACGACGACACCCTGGCCCGGACCACCGACGTCGAGCAGCGGTTCCCGAACCGGTCGCCCTGGAAGGTGCAGGACTTCACGGCGGCCGAGATCGCCCGGCTGGACGCGGGCAGCTGGTTCGGCGAGGAGTACGCGGGCGCCCGCGTGCCGACCCTGGTGCAGTACCTCAACCGGGTACAGCGCAACCAGCAGAAACTGCTGCTGGAGATCAAGAAGCCGGAGCTGTACCCGGGGATCGAGGAGCAGACCCTGAAGGTGCTGGGCGACACCGGCTGGCTCGACGAGCGCCACGTGAAGCAGCGCCTGGTGGTGCAGAGCTTCAGCGCCGACTGCGTCCGCATCGTGCACGGGCTGCGCCCCGACCTGGTGACGGCCTTCCTGGGCACCCCCACCGTGGCCGACCTGCCGCGGTACGCGGAGTTCACCGACCGCATCAACCCGTGGCACACCACCATCTCGGCCGACTGGGTCTCGGCCGTGCACGGCCTGCTCGGAGCCCACGGCAGGGCCATGGAGGTGGACACCTGGATCGTGGACGACGCGGCGACCGCCCGGAAGGTGCAGGCCATGGGGGTGGACGGGATCATCACCAACGCCCCGGACGTGGTCCAGGACGCGGTCGGCGGATTCTGACCCGGGCCGGGGACCGGCGCGGTCCCGGGCGCGGGCGGCGCCGCCCGCCCCGGCCGTTGTGCCCACGGTGTCGGCGGGGGGCCGTACCGTGGACGCGTGGACAGCACCGAGCGGCCCCGCGGGCCGCACCTCGAATGGACCGTCGTCGCCAGTGACATCGGTCCTCTGCTCCTGGCCGCGACCCCGGAAGGTCTGGTCAGGATCGAGTTCCATGCCGAGCCGGACCGGGTCGACAGGATGATCGGCCCGCTCGTCTCCCGGCTCGGCGCCGACGCCCGGCGTCCCGCGCCGGGCGGGGAAGTGCTGCTGGCCGAGCCGATACGGCAGCTCGCCGCCTACTTCGCGGGCTCGCTGCGCCGCTTCGAGCTGCCGCTGGACTGGCGCCTGAGCTCCGGCTTCAACCGGCAGGTGCTCCAGGAGCTGGACCGCTCCGTGCCGTACGGATCGGTCGTCGGCTACGGGGAGCTGGCCGCCCGCGTCGGACAGCCCGGGGCCGCCCAGGCCGTGGGCAACGCCATGGGATCGAACCCGCTGCCGCTGGTGGTGGCCTGCCACCGGGTGGTGGAGAACGACGGGGGCATCGGGGGATTCGGCGGCGGGGTGGAGACCAAGCGGCAGCTGCTCGCGCTGGAGGGCGTGCTTCCGCAGCCACTGTTCTGAGCGGCCCCCTGACCTGCGGACCTGGCCTCGGAACCGGCCGCACCCCGGCACGGTTCCGCCGGACGGTAAGGGCTGGCACACTGCGGCGGTGACTACTCCTGCCGCCGCACCCGGCCTCCCCGCGTTCCCCGCGCCCCGTGTCACGCACCTGCGAAGCAGGTGTACGCCGTGACCGCCTCGCCCGGCACCGACGGGGCCGCGCTTCCCCTGGGCGCGCCCGAGCTGGCCCGGCTGCAGCGGCGCACCTCCCGGGTCCTCATGGCCGGCCAGGTCCTCGGCGGCCTCGGCGTGCCCATCAGCATCGCCCTGGCTCCCGTACTCGCCACCGAGGTCAGCGGCACCGAGGCGCTGTCCGGCTTCGCCTCCACCGCCGCGGTGATCGGCACCGCCCTGGTCTCGCTGCCGCTCGCCGCGCTGATGACCGCGCGCGGCCGCCGCCCCGGGCTGGTCCTGGCCTACGGGATCGGCGCCGCCGGAGCGGGCCTGGTGGTCCTCGCCGCCACGATCAAGAGCTTCCCCCTGCTGCTGCTCGGCATGGCCGCCTTCGGCGCCGCCTCCTCGGCCAACCTGCAGGCCCGGTTCGCAGCCGCCGACCTCGCCGCCCCGGACCACCGCGCCCGGGCCATCTCCGTCGTCGTGTGGGCGTCGACCATCGGCGCGGTGCTCGGACCCAACCTGTCCGCGCCGGCCAGCCGCAGCTTCGCCGGCACCGCGATACCCGAGACGGCCGGCCCGTTCGTCTGGGCCGCCGCCGTCTTCCTGCTCACCGGCACGCTGATCGGCGTACTCCTGCGGCCCGACCCGCTGCTGACCGCCCGCTCACTCGCCGCCCCCGAGGAGCAGACCCGCGAAGGACGCTCGCTGCGGGCCGCAGTGGCCGCGGTGAAGGCCTCGCCGCGGGCCCGGCTCGCCCTCCTCACCGTCGCCGTTTCCCACACCACCATGGTCTCGATCATGGTGATGACCCCGATGGACCTGGACCACCACGGCGCCGGCCTGGAGCTCATCGGACTGGTGATCAGCGTTCACATCGCGGGCATGTTCGCCTTCTCCCCCGTGATGGGCTGGCTCGCGGACCGGCTCGGCCGGCTCTCCGTGATCGGCCTGGCCGCCGGGCTCCTGTCGGTCGCCGCGCTGCTCGCCGGGACGGCCGGGGGCAGCCACGGCCGGAGCGCGCTCGGCCTCTTCCTGCTCGGCCTCGGCTGGTCCGCCGGGATGGTGTCAGGCTCGGCCCTGCTGACGGACTCGGTGCCGCAGGCCGCACGGGCCGCCGTACAGGGCCTGAGCGATCTCACGATGAACGCGGCCGCGGGCGTGGGCGGAGCGGCCGCCGGGCTGATCATGTCCCGGGCGGGCTACGGCTGGCTGAACGCCGTCGGCGCCGCGCTGCTGCTGCCGATGGCGGCGCTGGCGCTGTTCACGGCGCGGCGCCACCCCGTGCCGCCCGCGACCGCTCCCGCCGCGGCCCCCGCCCCCGCTCCCGCGAAGGGCGTCAGTAGCTGATGTGGTAGGCCTTGCGCAGCGTCTCGTGCACGGTCCAGGTCGTCCGGTCGCCCTCGCGCAGCACGCACGCGGAGCCGGGGCCGACCTCCAGCGTCGCGCCGCCCTCGACCTCGACGGTGGCGCGGCCGCTGACCACCACGAAGAGCTCGTCGGCCTCGACGTCGGTGACCACGCCCGGGGTGATCTGCCAGATCCCGCGCACCTGCTTGCCGTCCGCCGACTCCCACAGCACCTTGCCCGTCACGACGGGGTCGCCGGAGACGATCTGCCCGGGGTCGAGGTCATCGGCCTCCAGCTCGACGTCCGCGACGGAGACGGAGAAGGAGGCGGGTGCGGGGGCCGGGGCGGCGGAGTGATCACTGGTGCTCATGGCGCGCCAGCCTAGTGCGGCCCGCCCTGCGGCGCGGTGACCACAGCGTCCAGGAACCGCCCCCCGAACGGGGCACCCTGTCCAGCGCCCGCCCCGTCACGGCGCGGCCGGCCGCCTGGCGGCGAGCACCGGCTGGTGGAAGCCGGTGTCCGCGGGTGCGTGCCAGAGCGGGTCGGCGTACCCGGCCCGCCGGGCGTACCCGGCCGTCTCCTCCTCGGGCAGCGCCCAGTAGGTGGCGCTGGAGGTCCGCGTGGTCCAGGTGTCGCCGGTCGGCAGGAGCTGGAACAGCTCCACGTCGTACCGCTCCCCGTCGGCGTGCCAGTGCCACAGCTGGAAGGTCACGGTCCGCCCTTCGGGGCCCGTGCGGACGTGCGGGGGCTCGCTCTGCGGGCGGGCGCGGCGCAGGTCCCCGTACGGGCGCGTGGAGAGCAGCAGCAGCCCGCCGGGCCGCAGCACCCGCAGGGTTTCGGCCAGGGCCGTGCCCACGTCCCGGGCGGTCAGCAGGTGCGGAAGTGCGTTGTCGGCGCAGACCACGGCGTCGAAGGAGGCGTCCGCGAAGGGCAGGGCCCGCATGTCGGCGACGGCGAGGGGCAGGGCGAGGCCGCGCCGGGCCGCCTCCCGGGCGGCGCGGGTGACGGAGGCGGGGCTGAGGTCGGTCCCGGTGACGCGGTGACCCAGCGCGGCGAGGCCCAGGGACTGGGTTCCGATGCCGCAGGCGTTGTCGAGCACGGTGTGCGGTCCCGGGCCCAGTGCGGCGGTGAGCAGGGCGTCGAGAGCCCGGCCCTGGCGGGCGGTGCTCGCGTCCCAGTCCGCGTAGATGAGGTCGTAGCGGTCGGCCAGCTCGTCGTAGAAGCGGCGCGTGTCCATGGGGGAACGCTACTCGGACAGGTTGGGACGGGTGTGGCGGGGGAGCGTTTGGAGGCGTCAATCCCGTGCCATGGATGGGGACATGTCACAGCACAGAGCAGATGCGTCCCTGACCGGTGGACCGGTCCTGTCGGCGGAGGTACGCGAGGCGATCGCCCGGGGGAAGCCCGTGGTGGCCCTGGAGTCGACGATCATCGCGCACGGGCTGCCCCGCCCCCGCAACCTGGCGGTGGGCCTCGAACTGGAGGACCTGGTCCGCTCGGAGGGCGCCGTTCCGGCGACGGTGGCGGTCCTCGACGGGGTGGCGTACGCGGGCCTGGACAAGGCGCAGCTGGAGCGGATCGCGGCCGGCGACGGCGTGCGCAAGCTCGGCCACCGGGATCTGGCGCCCGCGCTGGCGACGGGGGCGACCGGGGCGACGACGGTGTCCGCGACCGCCTTCCTCGCCGCCCGGGCGGACCTGCGGGTCTTCGCCACGGGCGGGCTGGGCGGCGTGCACCGGGAGTGGGCGCAGACGCAGGACGAGTCGGCGGACCTGTCGCTGCTGGCGCGGACCCGGATCACCGTGGTGTGCGCGGGGGTGAAGTCGATCCTGGACGTGCCGGGCACGCTGCAGCGGCTGGAGACGCTGGGGGTGGGCGTGCTCGGCTACGGGACCGACCGGTTCCCCGGCTTCTACCTGGCCGACTCCGGCGAACCGGTGGACTGGACCGTGCACCGGCCCGAGGAGGTCGCGGCGGTGATGGCCGCTCAGGACGTGCTGGGCGGGCCCGGATCGGCGCTGCTGGTGGCCAATCCCGTGGCGCGGGAGCAGCAGCTGGATCCGGAGCTGCACGACCGGGTGCTGGCGGAGGCGCTCGCCGAGTGCCGTGAGCGGGGGATCACGGGGCAGGCGGTCACGCCGTTCCTGCTGGGGTTCCTGGTACGGGCGACGGACGGGGCCTCGCTCGAGGCGAACCTGGCGGCGGTACGCGGCAACGTGCGGCTCGGAGCGCGGATCGCGGGGGCCTGGGCGGCCCGGGCATGACCGGGCCGGGGGCGTTGCTCGTCGTGGGGGACGTGGTGACGGACGTGGTGGCGATACATCCGGAACCGCTGGCTCCGGCCACCGACACGGCGGCCCGCATCCGGACCCTCCCGGGCGGTGCCGGGGCCAACGCGGCGTGCTGGGCGGCCCGTACGGGGACCGCGGAGGTACGTCTCCTGGCGCGGGTGGGGGCCGAATCGGCGCG
Source organism: Streptomyces sp. NPDC054932 (assembly GCF_053610205.1). Taxonomy (NCBI): domain Bacteria; kingdom Bacillati; phylum Actinomycetota; class Actinomycetes; order Kitasatosporales; family Streptomycetaceae; genus Streptomyces; species Streptomyces sp. NPDC054932. The sequence goes on from NZ_JBSGXU010000007.1 coordinate 64,076, forward strand.
CTGGCACGAGCGGGCGCTGGTGGACGCCGGAGTGCGGCCGCGGCTGGTGATCGACGCGCAGGAGCCGACCGGGACGGTGGTCGCGCTGGTCGCCAAGGACGCGGAGCGGACGTTCCTGACCGACAGCGGGGCCTCGCTGCGACTGTGCCCCGCCGACTGGGCCCCGTCCCTGCTGGACGGGGCGGCCCATCTCCACCTGTCCGGCTATCTGTTCTTCGCCGACAGCAGCCGGGAGCTGGCCGTGGTCGCGCTGCGGGCGGCCCGCACCCGCGGGGTGCCGGTGAGCGTGGATCCCGCCTCGGCCGGGTTCCTGGCGGGCGGCCTGGGTCCGCAGCGCTTCCTCGATGCCGTGAGGGGGGTGGACGTCCTGCTGCCCAACGAGGACGAGGCCCGGCTGCTGGCCGGGCTGCCGGAGCCGGCGGGGGTGGCCCGGGCGGCGGCGCAGCTCAGCCGGCGGGTGCCGCTGGTGGTGGTGACCCGGGGCGCGGCGGGAGCGCTGATCGCCGAACGCGGCCGGATCACCGCCGAGGTCGAGGCGGAGCCGGTCGAGGCGGTGGACTCAACGGGCGCCGGGGACGCCTTCACCGGGGGCTTCCTCGCGGCCCGGCTGGAGGGCGCCGACCCGGCGGAGGCCGCCCGCGCCGGGTGCCGGGCCGCGGCGCTGGCCGTCACGCGCCCGGGCGGCCGCCCGTAGCCCGTGCCCGCGGCCCGGCCCCCGCCGGACCCGGGGCTCATCGGCTCCGGATGCCCGTCCAGGCGGGGTGGCGGGGGTCGTCGGCCCGGACCACCGCGTCGGCGGCCGACGCCGGGTCGGTGTCGGCCTCGTAGCGCGCGAAGGCGGGCAGCGTCCAGGCTGCGGACGGGTCGGTGCGGCGGGCGAGCGCCCCCGCGGAGAGCCGGATGTGGACGCTGAGGTCGAAGGGGAACCAGTGGCCCAGCAGCAGCGGGCCGTGCACGAGCAGCACGCCGCCGGGCGGCAGTTCGGCGTACGGACTGCGGGTGGCCCGGTCGGTGACCGGGTCCCAGAGGTCCGGGAGCACCCGTCCGGTGCCGCCGGGGTCGGTCGGGCCGAACACCTCCCGCCAGAGCGCGGCCGTGTCGTACCAGCCGCCGAGGTACGAGTCCACGTCCTCGCGGCCGAACTCGAAGCGGAGGGAGGCGGGCCGCAGGAAGCCGTCGGCCGGCACCACCAGGGCCGGGCGTCCGCGCAGCCGCAGCGCTCCGGCGAGCTCACCGGCGAGCACGCCGGTCCCGGCGGCGGGGGCGCCGTCGATGCCCACGCGCTGCCAACCACCTTGCTCAGGGGCGTTGTCGGGGTCGTCGAGGTGACCGGCGAGCCGCTCGGCCATCCGCTGCCATGTGATCGCTTCCCACTGCACCGGCCCATTGTCAGTGGTGGGCCCTAGCGTTTTTCACGAGGGACCACCGGACGCAAGGAGCCGGCGGCCCCGCCTTTGGGGAGAGGTTTGTCATGGCTCGGGAGACGACGTATCTGGAGCTGTCGCAGGACGGCGGCGGGGCGCACAAGTTCTACGAGGTGACCGTGGACGGCACGGCCGTCTCCGTGCGGTACGGGCGGATCGGCGCGGACGGCCAGCTGCAGATCTCCTCCTTCCCGAGCATCGAGAAGGCCCGGGCGGCCGCCGCGAAGAAGATCGGGGAGAAGGTGCGCAAGGGTTACGCCCCGGCCGTGCAGGGGCAGCGCGCCGCCCGGGCGGTGACCCGCCGCCAGGTGACCTCGGCACCGTCGACAGCGCGTGCGGTGGCCCCGGTCCTGTGGCGCTTCCGTACCGGTTCGGCGGCCTTCGGCATCCATGTGGACGAGGACCGCTGCTGGGTGGGCAACCAGGCGGGCGACGTCTACAACCTGAGCCACGGCGGTGAGGTGCTGGCCCGGTATTCGCTGCCGGACGGGGTGAAGTGCCTGGTGGCGGACGATTTCTGGATATACGCGGGCTGCGACGACGGCACGGTGTACGACCTGTCGTCGAAGGTCCCCTTCGGGGCCTACGCGATCGCGGCGGACGTCGACATCTACTGGCTCGACATCCACGAGGGCGTGCTGAACGTCTCGGACGCGGGTGGCGGCCTGACCGTCATCGACCACGAGGACGAGCACCAGTGGTCGCGGAAGTCGGCCGGCAGCGGCGCCTGGATGGTCCGGGCGGACGAGCGGGCGGTCTTCCACGGGCACAGCGGCGGTGTCACGGCGTACGCGTCGGACGGCAGCGGGCAGTTGTGGCACACCAAAACCCCCGGCGGGGTGCTGTTCGGCTGGCAGGAGGAGCACGCGGTGTACGCGGGCACGGTGCGCAACACCGTGCAGCGGCTGTCGAAGGTGACGGGGGCGGTGGAGGCGTCCTACTCGTGCGACGCGGCGGTGTACTCGTGCGCGACCTCGCCCGACGGACGGCACGTCTTCGCCGGTGACTCCTCCTCCTCGGTCTACTGCTTCGACGCCGACGGACGGCGGCTGTGGAAGCTGGGGACGGGCGGCGGGTCGGCGCTCTCCATGCAGTACCTGGACGGGCGGCTGTACCTGGTCACCACGGACGGGTCGCTGGTCTGCGTGGATGCGACCGAGCAGGCGATCGCAGCGGCCCAGCAGGGCTCCGTGCCCGCGCCGGTGGACGTCAAGTCGGCGGCGGCACTGCCCGTGTTCACCCCGGCCGCTTCGGCCTCGGCGGTGGCGACGGTCTCGGTGTCCGCGGCCCCGGCGGGCGCCGTGGTCGTGGAGTGCGTCCAGCAGGGCGGCCGGATGCGGGTGCAGGTGGTGTCGGGCGGCTTCGACCCCGCCTGGAACGTGCAGTTCCCGCGCGGGATACGGGAGGCCGGCGCCCGGTACGTGGTGGACGGGCTGCACGCGGCCTCGGGCGGCTTCTACCGGGTCCGCGGGGAGATACGCCGACTGGTGTGAGGCTGCCCCGTTGCAGAACCTGCCCGGCCCGGCCGGGTTCAGGGCAGGTGGTGCGGGGTGTGGTGCGTGCAGACCGCCGGGGCGGCACCGGCCGGAGCCGGCGTGGGTATCGAGAAGGGTGTCCCTTCCGGGAGCGCGGGGGTCACATGGAGCACCACCGGTTCGGTACCGAGGTTGTGGCCGAGGTGGATGTGTCCGATGCCCGCGGGTTCCACGAAGGTGGTGCCGACCGGATGCACCTCGACGGTGCGGTCGTGCAGGACCCGCGTGAGGGTCCCGGCCAGGACGACCGCTTCCAGCCGGACCCGGTGGAAGTGCCAGCCGGTGCAGCCGCCCGGGGGGATGACTATCTCCCGGCCAGCCGGGAGCGTGGCCACGCACGTCCTGCCCGGCCGCGCCGTCATCGTCCGCCGCCCACCCATGTGTCCTCCTCGACGGGACCACCTGCGGTCCACCGCCCCACCGTAAAAGGGCTGCGGGGCATCCAGGAACAGTCGCCGAAACATCAACATGCCTTCTTCACCAGGTGATATGAGGGTCATACAGCGGTATCACACCTTCATGAGCCTGGTGGTTTTTGAGTCGTTGAAGCAGATCCACTGCGCCGACTGCCGGCAGGGCCCGCTCCGGCACCTCGTGCGCGAGTCCGGCGTACCGCGCTGTCTGGACTGTACGGATCTCGGCCATCTCGTCTATCTCCCGCGGGGGGACGCGGCGCTCACCCGCCGCTCCCGCGAGGCCAGTTCGCTCTGCGCCGTCGTCGTCCGCTTCAACAAGCGCCGCCACCGTTACGAGCGCCTGGGGCTCCTCGTCGAGGAGGCCGCCCTGGCCCGCGCGGAGCGGGCCTGCCTCGCGGACTCCGAGGCGCGGGCGCGCCGCCGGGAGCGCGACCGGCGGCGCCGCGCCGCCGAGGACGTCCGGTTCACGGCGGCGTTCGCCGCCGAGATAGTGCGGCTGTTCCCCGGGTGTCCGGCCGACCGGGCCGTGGCGATCGCCACGCACGCCTCGGTGCGCGGCAGCGGCCGGGTGGGTCGCACCGCGGCCGGCCGCGCCCTCGACGAACTGGCGGTCTCGGTCGCGGTACGGGCGGCGGTGCGGCACACGGACACCGAGTACGACGCCCTGCTGATGGCGGGAGTCCCCCGGTTCGCGGCCCGCGCCCGGCTGGCCCCGCGGATCGACGCCATCCTGGACGCGTGGCGCACGCCGCCCCGGCGCGGGAACTCCTAGGCCGTGTCCTGCTCCATGTGCAGTGCCCCGGAGATCTGCGCCCCGCCGAGCCGCACGGGTCCCCGTGCGTGGCAGTCCGTCATCCGCAGGACACCCTCGACCCGCTCGTTCGCCGAAGTGAGGCCCGGCAGGACGGACCCGCTCAGGTCGAGCTCGCGGAACTGGGCGCCGTACAGGTCGGGGACCTCGTCGAACCGGCAGTGACTCAGCCGGACGGCGACGCCGATCGCGGCGTGCCTCAGGTCCAGCACGCCGGTGATGCGCGCTCCCGCAAGGGTGAGCGCGGCGATCTCGCCCTCCTCCTGCGGCGCCTCGACCAGCAGCCTGCGCAGCACGGTCGCCCGCACGGTCCGCCCGGGCCCCCGTCGTCGCCGGGCGGCACGTCCTCGTCCCCCGCGGCGCGGAAGTCCAGGGACTCGCCGCGCGGATAGGCCCGCCACACACGCGCCTCGGCAGGGGAAAGATCGTTGATCTCGTTCAGGCAAGGACTTTGACCTTCGGTGTTTGCCCTGTCAACCAATCCTTTGCGTGCGCCTGCGGCTCCGCCGCAGGCGGACGAGCCGTCGCCAGGACACTTGGGGGACGCGGGGCTACGGTGAAACGAGAGGCGATGGGCGGGTGGGCCGGCGCCGGAAAGAGATCTGCGACAGGAGGACGACCGGCCTGCCCCGAAGGAGGTCCTCGGTGAGTGCGCACGTCAGTCTTTTCACTGCGTCGGCCCTTCTGATCTCGATGTGCGGGGCCACGGGGGCAACGGCGGACGAACCCCCTCCGGGAAACCGGGAGCAGGCCAAGGCGGCTGTTGTCCAGGTGACGGGCAACGCGGCGTCCGGTACCGGTTTCGTCTACGACGCCGGCCGGGGTCTGATCGCCACCAGCGCGTACGTCATCGCGGGGGAAAGCGGTCTGCAGGTGATCCCGCCGGGCAAGCCCCCGGTTTCCGCCCAACTGCTGGGAAGCGATCAGTGTCAGGACCTGGCCGTGCTCAAGGTCAGTCCTCCGCCGGCGGGCCTGAAGAACCTGCCGATCGGGGACAGCGATCTGTTGTTCAACGGCGACGTCGTCCTTTCCCTCGGCTACCCGGAGTCGGGGCGGGCGGAAGCGACCGCGGTCATCGTCTCCGGTGCGGCGTTCGAGCCCGTCGCAGACGTCGAGCACCTGTCGTCCCCCAACTACCCCTCCCTGATCCACCATTCCGTGGTGACCAAGCCCGGAGCCATCGGAGGGCCGGTCCTCAATCAGGACGGCGAAATGGTCGGGGTCAACACGGGGTCGACGGTCGAAGAGAATTCGACGGGCGAAACCCGCAACATGGCACAGGCCATCAGCGGCAACCACGCGCAGTCCGTGCTGGCCGATCTGGCTGCCGGATCGACGAAGAACGACCCCGGATGGTGGCTCGGCGCGGTGTCGGATCCCGGCCTCGCCACACAGTCCGGGACCAGCGGGATCGACAAGGGCTCCATGCAGAAGGTGCAGAAGCGCCTTCAGGACGCAGGCACTGAAGGCCTGTTCGTCCTCGACGTCCGCAACGACTCCCGGGCCGCGAAGGCCAAGGTCCAGCAGGGCGCTGTGATCACCACGGTGAACGGGGAGCCCGTGTCCACGTTCCCCGAGCTGTGCGAGATCCTCGAACCCGCGGCACCCGGCACCAAGCTGAAGGTCCAGGGGGTCCATTCAGGACTCGGCAGGGACGGTGGCCACAAGTTCGGTGAGGCGTGGACGGCCGACGTGGTGCTGGCGGGCTCGTAGCGCGAGGGAGCCCGGCCGGCCCGGTGCTCCGGGCCGCCCCGGCCCACACTCTGCCCCGCCCGTCCGACCCGGACGAGCCCGTGTGGGCCGTGATCCCGTGGCCGCGCGGGCCCCGGTGACTCAGTTGAGGCGGAAGCGACGGTAGAGGAGAACCCCGCCGAGCAGGAGTGCGCCGCCGCCGGGCAGGAGGTAACCGAGACCGTCGGAGCCGGTGTGGGCGAGCGCCTCGCTGTGCCTCGGCGGGGCGGGCTGGGCGGGCGGTGCGGGCTGGGCCGCCGGGGGCCGGGGCGGGGTCACCGGCCGTTCGGCGACGGGCGGCTGGACGGGCTTGCCGCCCGTGGGCTTCTCGCCGTTGACGGACGTGTTGCCGTGCGAGGAGTTCCCCACGCCGACCACGCTCACCGCATTGCCGCTGATGTTCAGCGGCAGGTCGACGGGAAGCTGGAGCCCGTTGCCGGACAGCACTCCCGGAGAATCCTTTCCGCGCGCCTCGGCGACGGCCCCGCCACTGTTTCCGGATCCTGGTTTCGCAGGATGCGCGGCCCGTGATCCGCCGTCTCCGCCGCCTCCCGGCGTCTCGTTGGCACAGCGGTTCCCGGCGGCCGAGTTGAGCACACCCACGACGCTCACGGTGTTCCCGCACGCGTTCACCGGCACGTGCACCGGCAGTTGAACGAGATTTCCGGACAACAGCCCCGGCGAGCGCTCGGCCCTGCCGTCCGCGTCCGCGTCGGCGTGGGCGAGTCCGCCCACACCCGCGACCGCCAGTCCGCCTCCCGCAACCAGCGCCGCGATCAAGCCATTCCGACGACTGTGACGCATCAGATTCCCTGCCTTCCGGAGGAGTTCGCGGGTCATGTCCCCGCACCGGAAACAACGCTCCGACCCCATTCGGGTTATAGAGGCGGTAGGCATTTCACTCAATCGTGTACTGGGTACTGGCTACTTCATGACCGATCGACCGCTGCTCCTCCTCGACGTGGACGGACCCCTCAACCCCTTCCGGTCTCCCCTCGCCGGCCTGCGCGGATACCGGAGCCACCGGATGTGGCCGGACGTCTGGCTCTCCTACCGCGACCCGGAGTCCCGCCGCGCCCGGCGCGGCGCCCGGGTGCGCCTGCACCCCACCCACGGCGCCCGGCTGCTGGCCCTGCCCTTCGAGCTCGCCTGGGCCACCGCCTGGACGCACCAGGCCAACACGATGATCTCCCCGCACATCGGGCTGCCGGGCGACCTGACCGTCGTCGAGTGGCCCGAACTCTTCGCCGACGACCCCGACGGACTCTCGTGGAAGACCCGCCACCTGCGCGACTGGGCGGCGGGCCGGCCCTTCGCCTGGGTCGACGACATGATCACCCCGCGCGACCGCGCCTGGGTCGCGGCCCACCACCCGGCCCCGGCGCTCCTCCTGCGCATCCACCCCCGCCACGGTCTGCGGGACCGCGACTTCGCCACCCTGACCCGCTGGGCGGCCGGGCTCAGCGCAGCAGAGCGGTGACCGGGTCCGCGGAGGGGCGGCCCGTGGGCCACCAGTCCTCGTCGTCCGGGCGCGACTCGTAGGCGTACCAGAGGGCGTCACGGCCGAGCCGGAGCTGGCGGGTGCGGTCCGTCAGACGGTTGCGGTCGGGACGGAAGACACCCAGGCCTGCGGTGAGCAGGACCGGGCGGGCCCGGTCGAAGGGACCCGCCGGAGGATCCCAGGGCTCTTCGAGCGCGGCGAGTGCCGCACGGCCGCCCTGGCGCCAGGCCGCCGCGGCCCGGGCGAGGTCGGTGCTGCTGCGCCCGGTGGCGCGGGCCAGGTCCCGGTAGAGGGCGCGGGCCGTACCCGTCAGTCCTGCCGTGGGGTGCGCGGAGGCCAGCCGGACGGCGTCCTGCCACAGGGTCAGCCCGGCGATCGGATCCTCTCCGGTGGTGAGGAGTGCGAGGGCGCGGGCGGCCGCGTCGGAGGCGAGCTGGTCCAGGGCCAGCGGGTCCGGCGCCGCCGGGTCGGCCGGGTAGGCGGGCGGAAGGCCCACGACGGCGGGTGCGGGGAGCGGCGCGGGCAGCAGCGGCAGGCTGGTGCGGGCGAGCGCCGCCCGGGCCGGGACACCGGGGAAACCGGGCGCGGCATCCGGCTGTTCGCGCGCGGCGTGGGCGGCGTTGCGGCGGGTCAGCTCGTCGAGGAGCTCCCGCTCCCCCCGGCCGCGCAGGAGCAGCAGCACGAAGGGGTCCTCGTCCAGGAGGCGGGCCGCCCGGTAGCAGAGGGCCGCCGCGTGCTTGCACGGCGGACGCCCGAAGTCCGGGCAGGAGCAGTGCGGGACGAGCTCGCCCGCACCCGGCAGGACGCTCTCCGCGAGCGACTGCGGAACCTCCCGCTCCAGCAGCGCGGCGAGCGCCGCGGGGTCGGCCGCGACCGCTTCCAGGAGCTCGTTCCACTCCTGGTCCGCGAAGGCGGGCAGGGTGAGCTCGGTGCGGTACGGGCGGGGCCGGCTGCCCCGGACGTACGCCACGATCCGGCCGGGGGTGACGGTCACCGCGTCGACGTGCCCGCCCTCGGCGTACGCACGCCCCCGGGCCAGGCGGGCCGGGTCGCGGGCGACCTCCTCCAGCGCCGACACCCAGGCCCGGCCCCACCAGCTCACCGCCGCCACCCCGGCGGGCACGGTCTCGAAGGTGCGGCGGCGGTCGTCCCGCGCGGTGATCATCCGGGCCTCCGCAGCGAGACGAGGTCGGCCAGCTCGCGGTCGGTCAGCTCGGTCAGCGCCGATTCGCCGGAGCCGAGGACGGCGTCCGCCAGGGCCCGCTTCGCCTCCAGCATCTCGGCGATCCGGTCCTCGACGGTGCCCTCGGCGATGATCCGGTGCACCTGCACGGGCTGGGTCTGGCCGATGCGGTAGGCGCGGTCGGTGGCCTGTTCCTCGACGGCCGGGTTCCACCAGCGGTCGAAGTGGATGACGTGCCCGGCGCGGGTGAGGTTCAGCCCGGTGCCGGCCGCTTTCAGGGACAGCAGGAAGACGGGCACCTCACCCGCCTGGAAACGGTCGACGAGCTCCTCGCGGCGCGGCACCGGGGTCCCGCCGTGCAGCAGCTGCGAGGCGATCCCCCGGTCCGACAGGTGCCGTTCGACGATGCGGGCCATCGTCACGTACTGGGTGAACACCAGCACCGAGCCGCCCTCGGCCAGGATCGTGTCCAGCAGCTCGTCCAGCAGGGCGATCTTGCCCGAGCGGTGCGGGATCCGGGGCTGCTCCTCCTTCAGGTACTGCGCGGGGTGGTTGCAGATCTGCTTGAGCGAGGCCAGCAACTTCATGATCATGCCGCGCCGTTCCATGCCCTCGCTCGACTCGATCACGGCCATCGCCTCGTCCACCGCGGCCTGGTAGAGCGAAGCCTGCTCCCGGGTGAGGGAGACGGGGTGGTCGGTCTCCGTCTTCGGCGGCAGTTCGGGCGCGATACCGGGGTCGGACTTCTTGCGGCGCAGCAGGAACGGCCGGACGAGCGCGGACAGCCGGGCGACCGCCGCCTCATTGCCCCCGTCCTCTTCCTGCTGGTGCTCCACCGGGCGGGCGTGGCGGGCCCGGAAGGCGGTGAGCGGGCCCAGCAGCCCCGGCGTGGTCCAGTCGAGCAGCGCCCACAGCTCGGAGAGGTTGTTCTCCACCGGGGTACCGGTCAGCGCCACCCGGGCCGGCGCCGGAATCGTGCGCAGCGCCTTCGCCGTCGCCGAGTGCGGGTTCTTGACGTGCTGCGCCTCGTCGGCCACGACCAGGCCCCAGCGCTGTTCGGCGAGCAGGGGAGCGCTGGCGCGCATCGTCCCGTACGTGGTGAGGACGAACCCGCCCGCGCAGGAGGTGAGGTCCTCGATGCTGCGGCTGCCGCCGTGGAAGCGGCGCACGGGCGTGCCGGGGGCGAACTTCTCGATCTCCCGCTGCCAGTTGCCGAGGAGGGACGCGGGACACACCACGAGCGTCGGCTCCGGCCGGTTGCGGTGCAGGTGCAGCGCGATGAGCGTCACGGTCTTGCCCAGACCCATGTCGTCGGCGAGGCAGCCGCCGAGACCGAGGGAAGTCATCAGGTCCAGCCAGGCCAGACCGCGCGCCTGGTAGTCGCGCAGGGTGGCGTTGAGGGCGGCGGGCTGCGGCAGCGGGGTCTGCTCCCCCGTCAGCCGGTCCCGCAGGGCGGCCAGCGCCCCCACCGGCACCGCCTCGACGGACTCGCCCTCGATCTCGGCCGTCCCCGACAGTACGGTGGCCAGCGCGTCCACCGGGTCCAGCACGCCCAGCTCCCGCTTGCGCGCCTTGCGCACGAGCTCCGGATCGACCCGCACCCACTGGTCCCGCAGCCGGACGACGGGCCGGTGCGCCCGGGCCAGCGCGTCCATCTCCCCCGGCGTGAGCCGGTCGCCGCCCAGCGCCAGCTCCCAGGAGAAGGCGAAGAGGTGCTCGGCGTCGAAGAAGGCGGTCCCGTCGGTCGCGGAACCGGGCGCGGTGGAGCGTACGACGGCGGTCGCGGAGAGCGTACGAGCCAGCTCGCGCGGCCAGTGGACCAGCACCCCGGCGGCCGCCAGCCGGCTCGCGGCCACTCCCAGCAGGTCCTCCAGCTCCGGGTCGGACAGCGCGAGGGCGTCGGGCACGGGCTGGTCCAGCAGGCGCAGCAGGGGCGGCCAGACCCGCGCGGCCCGGCGCAGCGCGAGCACGGCGTCGATCCGGGCGCGCGGGCCGAAGCCGGCTGCCGCCGTGCCCGCCCACAGCTGCCCGGCATCGGTGACCAGGGTCGGGTCGGCGAGGCTGTGCACCTGGACGACGGCGGCCCCGGCGCGCCGGGTGTCGGCTCCCTCGGCCTCGTCGAAGAGGCGGAAGGAGGACAGGTCGAGCCTCAGCGACACCCCGACGCCGGTGTCGGACCCGGCCGCGACCTGAGCGGCCCAGTCCTGTATCCCGGGCACCTGCTGCGGCTCCCGCGCGGCGAACGGCCGCCCGGCGGCCACGGCCGCGGCCGGGGTGCGGGGCAGGCTGTCGGCGACGGCGTCGAGGAACGCCCGGACCAGTGCTTCCGGTTCGGGCAGCTGGAGCGGGCGGCGTCCGGCCAGGGGTGTCGCGTACCCCTCGTGCGGCAGCGCGGCGGCGACCGCGCGGAGATGGTCGATGTCGGCGGCTTCGAGCGGCCCGGCACGCCAGGCGTCGACGCCCTCGGGGGTGAGCCCGGGCAGGAGCCGGCCACGGGCGGCCAGGGTGAGCGCCTGCCGGGCGGCGGTGCCCCAGGCACGGGTGGCGGGATGCGCGGCGGGGCTGCGGGGTGCCTGCGAGAGCAGCGGCAGGGCGGAGGAGACGGAGAGGGTCACCGCGGGCACGGTCCGGCTGCGGACGCCGTCGCCGTGCGGGCGCACGACGGTGAGCGGCCCCGGCCTGCCCGCCTCGGGCAGGGCGTCGCCGTCGGGAGCCCAGAAGGCGATCCGCCCCTCGCGGGGGACGGCGGCGGGCAGGAAGACCGCGGCGTGGCGCAGCAGCGCGGTGGGCTGCGACTGCGGTGTCATGGTGTCCCCCTCCCCGTCGGTGTCCCTGAACATCTGCCGGTCCCCTCTGCCGACGAGTCTAGGCGCGACCACCGACAACGCCCTCTGACCTGCGGTTTCAGCGGGCCCAGCGACCCTGTTCCAGTGCGTATCCGTACACGGGCCGCCCGGTGGCGGCGCTCGTGCGCAGCGGCCGTCCGTTGTCGTCGATGCGGAGGGTGCCCGATCCGGACGGGCCGGTCCACCGCAGGTCGAGGGACCAGTCGCAGTCGCATCCCGTGGTGGCCGCCTCCACCCGCAGGACGACGGGCTCGGCCGCCGAGACGCGCAGGGGGAAGGCGGGGGCGGGCAGCGTGTTCCCGCCGTCGTTCCCGGCGACCGGCCGGGCCAGCGGGCGCGGCGCGTCCAGGTTGACGGCGAAGACGGCAGGGGTCAGCCCGCCGCCGCAGCCCTGCGACATCTGGTAGACGTTCCAGGCCGGGGGCTTGCGCCGCGCGGCCACCCGCACTTCCAGGTCCTCCAGGACCACGGCCCCCGTGCCCGTGCCGTGCAGGGTGACCTCCACGATCTGCGAGCCGGCGTGCACGGCGCGCTGCGCCGAGGCCCAGGCGGGCGCGTCCGCCTCCACGGGCGGCGGGGGCACCGACGCGGGAGCCCGCTCGGCCAGGTAGGCGTGGTCGCAGCCCGCGGTCCACACGTGCGTCCGCACCGCCGCCTTGAGGGGCGTGACCGGGGCCCGGCCCGGGGCCGGCGCCGACGGCGGCGCGGAGGACGGGACGGCGGGAGGGACGGTCCCCGGAGCCGCCGACCCGGTCGACCCGCTGGGCCCGGTCGACCCGGTCGGCGGCGTCGGTTCGGGTGCACCCGGCACGGCCGGTGCGGACGCGGCGGGCGGCGTCGCACCCGTACCCGTGCTCCCGCCCGAGCGCGGTGTGCGGGGCTCGGGACCGGCCGCCGCCAGCAGCACGACGGCCACCGCCCCGGCCGTCACCCCCGCGGCGGCGACCACGGCCGCCCGCCGCCGGTACCGGGCCCCCCGGACCGCCGACGTCGGCTCCGGCTCCGGCTCCGGCGCCACCACGACGGTCGGCTCAGGACCGGGCGCAGCCCGCGGCTCCAGGTCAGCCTCCGGCCCCGGCTCCAGGTCAGGCTCCGGCTCCAGGTCGGCCTGCGGCTGCGGCTGCGGCTGCGGCTGCGTCACGACGCCGGTGCGCCGCCGCGCGTCCGCCAGCAGCCACGCCCGGTGCAGGTCCACCGCTTCCCCCTGCGACGCCCCACAGGCCCGGGCGAAGCGGTCCACCACCGCGAACTCCGCCGGCAGCGCCTCCCCGTTGCAGTACCGGTGCAGCGTCGACGTGCTCGTGTGCAGTCGGCGCGCCAGGGCGCCGTAACTGAGCCCGGCACGCTCCTTCAGCTCCCGCATCAGTCGTGCGAAATGCTCGGCCTCGCTCACGCTCTCCCCCGTTCCCGTCCCGCGACGGCGTTCCATGCATGAGGTGTTCCCCCAGGTGACGGCGCATACGGCCGTTCCGGCGTCCCGGATTCGCCGCAATCCGTCGCCCGCCGCGCCGTCCGGGGAACAGGCTCGTCAGGCACACCACGGCACTCACGGGGAGAACCGACCATGTTCCGACGCACCGACACCGCCGCCACGCTCGCCACCGCACTCGTCGCGGCGGCCGCCGCCCTCGTCCTGACCGCCTCCACCTCCGCCGCGGCCGCCACGCCGCCCGGTTTCCTGGGCGGCGCCGACCTTCCGCCGCACCCCACCTCGCCCTGGTACGCCGGCGCGGTCACCAAGGGGCTGCCCGCGTCCGCACCGTTCTGCCTGGAGGACGTGCTCCCGGCCGCGGGCAGCTGGCACCGCGCCTTCGGCACCGAGTACGACACCGGCGCCGTGCAGGTCTCCGTACGGTCCGCCTCACCCTCCGCGGCCGCCAAGCTCGTCGGCACCCTGGAGCGCAAGGTCGCCGCCTGCGCCGCCGACTGGCTGCGGACCACCCCGGGCGGCACCGCCTCCTGGCAGGACTACGGCACGCTCCCCGTCGAGGAGGGCGCTCACGTCTACGGGGTCCACACCTCGGTCCCCGACTCCGAGCCCGGCGTGCACCTGTACGGAATCGGGCGCGACGGCTCCACCGTCACCGTCGTGCAGTGGGGCGAGATGGGCAACCTGTCCCACGCCCCGGTCGCCGAATTCAGGAAGACGACCACCAGGGCCGTGAACAAGCTCAACCCGTAGCCGCCGCGCGCGGCCCGGCCCGGCCCCGGCCCGTCGCCGACAGGGGCCGCCGGAGTGGGAGCATGGACGGGAGAGGCGATGTCCATGCGTTCCGGGAATGAGCCGGTGACCGCGCGCAGTCCGCTGCGGCTGCGGTTCTGGCTGGGTGTCTGGGGGCTGGTCTGGGCCGCCGTCGGCACGGCGGTGTTCTCGCTGGCGGGCCGTCCCGGATGGGCGGCCGCCTGCGGGGCGCTGGCGGTGGTCGTGGCCGTGGACCTGATCATGATCGTGCGCCACATCCACCAGGGGCCGCACTACCAGCCCGGCCCGGACATCCCTCCGTACGAACCGCCCCACGGCCGGTGAGGCCCGGGCGGTCGGCCACGGATCAGGCCGGGCCCCCTGCGCAGGGCCCGCCGGGGACCGAGCCCCCTCCGGACGGGTCCCCTCCTGCCTGGTCCCCTCCTGCCTGGCCCTCTCCTGCCCGGCCCCCTCCGGCCGGACCGCCCTCGAAGCGGGCCGCGGCCAGGTAATCGGGCTGCGGGTCGAGGGCCGCGGCGAGGCGGAAGTGCTTGCGCGCCTGCTCGGGCCGGCCCGCGCGCTCGTGCGTACGGGCCAGCGCGAAGTGGGCGAACGCGTTGTCCGGCTCCCGCTCCAGCACCAGCTCGAACTCCAGCTCCGCCGGTCGCAGTTGCGCCGCGGCGAAGAAGGCCCGGGCGCGCAGCAGCCGCGCCGCCGTGTTCTCCGGGTGCGCGGCTATGACCGAGTCGAGCAGCTTGACCGCGCCGCGCGGGTCACGGGCGGCGAGCAGACGCTCGGCGGCCCGGTAGTCGATGACGTGGGTTTCCGGGCTGGACGGCGTGGGGCGCGTGGTCTCGGACACGGTCGAAATCCTTCCCTCTACGGGCGCGTTCAACGCCCCCGCCCGACCCGCTATTCCATGCACACGTCAGACTGCCCCGCCCGCCGCCCGCTCCGTGAGCTCTTCCCACACCTTGCGCACCTGCGGTTCCAGTGCCTCCAGCGGCCCGTCGTTGTCGATCACGAGGGTCGCCACCGCGAGGCGCTGTTCCCGCGTGGCCTGGGCGGCCATCCGGGCGCGCGCCTCCTCCTCGGCCATCCCGCGCAGCGCGGTCAGCCGCGCCAGCTGCGTCCGCGGCGCGGCGTCCACCACGACGACCAGGTCGTAGAGCGGCGCCAGGCCGTTCTCCGCGAGGAGCGGTACGTCGTGCACCACGATCGCGTCGGCCCCCGCCGCGGCCTCCAGCTCGGCCGACCGGGCCCCGACCAGGGGATGCACGATCGCGTTGAGCGTCTGGAGCTTCGCCGGGTCCGCGAACACGATGGACCCCAGCCTGGGCCGGTCCAGCGTCCCCTCGGCGGTCAGCACCGATTCCCCGAAGGCCGCCACGACGGCCGCGAGCCCCGGCGTACCGGGCTCCACGACCTCGCGCGCGATCCGATCGGCGTCGACGACGATCGCCCCGTACCCCGCCAGCAGTCGCGAGACCTCGCTCTTGCCGGCACCGATTCCGCCCGTCAGGCCTACTTTCAGCATGCCCCGCAGCATAGGGGGCGCCGCCCGTACGTCAGTTCTCGCCCTCGCGTTCCGCCAGGAACCTCTCGAACTCACGGCCGAGCTCGTCCGCCGACGGCAGCTCCGCCGGCTCGGCGATCATGTTGCCCCGGGTCTCGGCCCCGGCGGCCGCGTCGTACTGGTGCTCCAGCCCCTGCACCAGGCTGACCAGCTCCTCGTCGCCCTCCCGGATCTGCCGGTCGATCTCCGTCTGCGTGCGGTGCGCCTCGGTGCGCAGCGCGTGCGCGACGGCCGGCAGCACCAGCCCGGTCGCCGCGGTGATCGCCTCCAGCACCGTCAGCGCGGCGTCCGGGTACGGGGAGCGCGCGACGTAGTGCGGTACGTGCGCGGCCACACCCAGCACGTCGTGCCCGGCCTGGGCCAGGCGGAACTCCACCAGGGACTCCGCACTGCCCGGGACCTGCGCCTCGTCGAAGGGGCTGCGGTGGCCGGGCATGAGGTCGGTCCGGTTGCCGTGCGGGGTGATGCCCACGGGACGGGTGTGCGGGACGCCCATCGGGATGCCGTGGAAGTTGACCGAGAGCCGGACGCCGAGGCGCTCGACGATCTGCCGGACGGCGACGGAGAAGCGCTCCCACTCCACGTCCGGCTCCGGGCCGGACAGCAGCAGGAAGGGGGCTCCGGTGGCGTCCTGGACGAGCCGGACCTCCAGCCGGGGCTCCTCGAACTCCGTCCAGTGGTCGCGCTGGAACGTCAGCAGGGGTCGGCGGGCCCGGTAGTCCACCAGCCGGTCCGCGTCGAACCGGGCGACCACCTGGTGGGGCAGGGCGTCCAGCAGCCGCTCGACGATCTGCTCCCCGGCCTCACCCGCGTCGATGTACCCCTCGAAGTGGTACAGCATGACCAGCCCGGCCGAGTCCTGGGCGACTGCCAGGTCGGCCACCGCCAGGCCCTTGGCGTCCCATTCGTACAAACCCTGTGGATCAAGCACCGCCACCACTCCTCCT
This sequence comes from Streptomyces sp. NPDC054932, assembly GCF_053610205.1. Taxonomy (NCBI): domain Bacteria; kingdom Bacillati; phylum Actinomycetota; class Actinomycetes; order Kitasatosporales; family Streptomycetaceae; genus Streptomyces; species Streptomyces sp. NPDC054932. The sequence goes on from NZ_JBSGXU010000007.1 coordinate 80,228, forward strand.
CGCCTCGTTCCCTGCCAAGAACGTCCAAGGCGGCGCCGCCATTCCCCAGTTGGCCGTATTCACAGGAACGCAACGGATCAAGGGGGGACCGGGGAACGCGGTGAGGCCCGCCCCCCGAAGGGGACGGGCCTCACCGTTCAACTCGATTCAGCTCTGCTCACACCGGAGTGTGATGCGCGCTGCGATCAGCTCTGGCCGCCGGCCAGCTTCTCGCGGAGCGCGGCCAGGGCCTCGTCCGACGCCAGGGCGCCGGAGGTCTCGTCCGACTCCGAGGAGTACGAACCACCCGAGATGCCCGCACCGGCGTTGCCACCGGCGGCCGGGGCGGCAGCGCCCTCGGCAGCAGCGGCCTCGTCGGCCTCGCGGCTCTTGATGACCTGAGCCTGGTGCTGCTCGAAGCGCTGCTGCGCCTCGGCGTACTGGGTCTCCCAGGCCTCGCGCTGCTTGTCGAAGCCCTCGAGCCAGTCGTTGGTCTCGGGGTCGAAGCCCTCGGGGTAGATGTAGTTGCCCTGGTCGTCGTACGACGCGGCCATGCCGTACAGGGTCGGGTCGAACTCGACCGACGCCGGGTCGGCACCGAAGGACTCGTTGGCCTGCTTCAGCGACAGCGAGATCCGGCGACGCTCAAGGTCGATGTCGATGACCTTGACGAAGATCTCGTCGTTGACCTGGACGACCTGCTCCGGGATCTCCACGTGGCGCTCGGCCAGCTCGGAGATGTGGACCAGACCCTCGATGCCCTCGTCCACGCGGACGAACGCACCGAACGGAACCAGCTTGGTGACCTTACCCGGGACGACCTGGCCGATCTGGTGGGTCCGGGCGAACTGCTGCCACGGGTCCTCCTGCGTCGCCTTCAGCGACAGGGAGACACGCTCGCGGTCCATGTCGACGTCGAGAACCTCGACGGTGACCTCCTGGCCGACCTCGACAACCTCGGACGGGTGGTCGATGTGCTTCCAGGACAGCTCGGAGACGTGGACGAGACCGTCGACGCCACCCAGGTCCACGAAGGCACCGAAGTTGACGATCGAGGAAACGACGCCGGAGCGGACCTGACCCTTCTGCAGGGTGGTGAGGAACGTCTGGCGAACCTCGGACTGGGTCTGCTCCAGCCAGGCGCGGCGGGACAGGACCACGTTGTTGCGGTTCTTGTCCAGCTCGATGATCTTCGCCTCGAGCTCCTTGCCCACGTAGGGCTGGAGGTCGCGGACACGACGCATCTCGACGAGAGAGGCCGGCAGGAAGCCGCGGAGGCCGATGTCGAGGATGAGACCACCCTTGACGACCTCGATGACGGTACCGGTGACGATGCCGTCTTCTTCCTTGATCTTCTCGATCGTGCCCCAGGCACGCTCGTACTGAGCGCGCTTCTTGGACAGGATCAGACGGCCTTCCTTGTCCTCCTTCTGGAGAACCAGGGCCTCGATCTCGTCGCCGACCTTGACGACCTCGTTCGGGTCGACGTCGTGCTTGATCGAGAGCTCACGGCTCGGGATCACGCCTTCGGTCTTGTAACCGATGTCGAGCAGGACCTCGTCCCGGTCGACCTTCACGATGACGCCGTCGACGATGTCGCCGTCGTTGAAGTACTTGATCGTCTCGTCGATCGCGGCGAGGAAGGCTTCCTCGTTACCGATGTCGTTGACCGCTACCTGCGGAGTGGTAGAGGTGGTCTCGGTGCTGCTCGTCATGTGGGAAAGGGCTCCGGTTACGGACAGAAAGTCGTAGGTACTGCTACGCCGGGAGCCCTTATCGGCATCTGCCGAAGAAGCCGGACAGCCAAGGAGACCCCCTTCCGCGAAGAGCGGCGGGGCCTCGAAAACCGAGGGGACATCAACAGATGCAAGCGCAGCCTGCTAGGTCTGAGGAGCACAGGCTCGCAGCGCAACTTGTAGCATACGGGGGCAGCCGGACAGGGTCAATGCGCGAAGGCGCACACCCCGGGCGGATCACCGCACAACCGGCACAATTCATGGGCGGGAAGCCCTTCCTGGCGCTTCCTGCCACATGCAGAAGACATTCGCAGACTACGACGACGGGCCCCATGAACCAAGAGGACTACGCCTCCGAAGAAGCGTACGGAGCCGATCAGGGCTCCGGACAGGACGCCGAGGCCACACGGCGTGACGCTGGGGAAGCGGAGAGCAGCCGGGCGAGCCGGAGCTGGTGGGACCGCAACGCCGACGAGTACCAGAGCGACCACGGCGCCTTCCTCGGCGACGACCGGTTCGTCTGGGGACCCGAGGGGCTGGACGAGGCGGAAGCGGCCCTCCTCGGCCCCGCCTCCTCCCTCAGGGACAAGGACATCCTGGAGATCGGCGCCGGCGCCGCCCAGTGCGCGCGCTGGCTGGCCGCCCAGGGCGCCCGCCCGGTGGCCCTCGACCTCTCCCACCGCCAGCTCCAGCACGCCCTGCGCATAGGAGAGGACATTCCGCTGGTCGAGGCGGACGCCGGCCGGCTGCCCTTCCGCGACGGCTCCTTCGACCTCGCCTGTTCCTCCTACGGGGCCGTCCCCTTCGTCGCCGACCCCGTCAACGTCATGCGCGAGGTGCACCGCGTGCTGCGCCCCGGCGGCCGCTGGGTCTTCTCCGTGACCCATCCCGTCCGCTGGGCCTTCCCCGACGAGCCCGGCCCCGAGGGGCTGTCCGTCGGCGCGTCGTACTTCGACCGGACCCCGTACGTCGAGCAGGACGAGCAGGGCCGCGCCGTATATGTGGAGCACCACCGCACGATCGGCGACCGGGTCCGCGACGTGGTGGCGGGCGGCTTCCGCCTGCTCGACCTGGTCGAGCCCGAATGGCCGGAATGGAACAGCCAGGAGTGGGGCGGCTGGTCCCCGCTGCGCGGCAACCTGATCCCGGGCACCGCGATCTTCGTCTGCGAGCGCGACTGACGTGATCCGTACCGCCGCCCTCGACGCCCTGCCCGTTCGGGAGGCCCTGCCCGCGCTCGTCTCGGCGCTGGACGGTCACGGCACCGCCGTGCTGTGCGCCCCGCCCGGCACCGGCAAGACCACGCTGGCGCCGCTGGTCCTGGCCGGGCTGGTGGGCGGCGGGCCGCGGCGCCGGGTGGTCGTCGCCGAGCCCCGGCGGATCGCCGCCCGGGCCGCGGCGCGGCGGATGGCCTGGCTGCTGGGCGGGCAGGTCGGCGGCGCGGTGGGCTTCACGGTGCGCGGGGAGCGGGTGGCGGGCCCGGACACCGTGGTGGAGGTGGTGACCACCGGAGTGCTGCTCCAGCGCCTGCAGCGCGACCAGGAGCTCGCCGGGGTGGACGTGGTGGTCCTGGACGAGTGCCACGAGCGCCATCTGGACGCCGACACGGTCGCCGCCTTCCTCCTCGACGTACGGGAGACCCTGCGCCCGGAGCTGCGGCTGGTGGCGGCCTCGGCGACGACGGACTCCGCCGACTGGGCCCGCGTGCTGGGGGGCGCGCCGGTGGTGGAGGCCGCGGGGGTCTCGTACCCGGTGGAGACGGTCTGGGCCCCGCCGGCCCGGCCGGTGCGGCCCCCGCACGGGATGCGGGTGGATCCGGCGCAGCTGACGCACGTGGCCTCGGTGGTGCGGCGGGCGCTGGCGGAACGTTCCGGCGACGTGCTGTGCTTCCTGCCCGGCGTCGGTGAGATCGCCCGCGTCGCCGGGCAGCTGGGCGGGGTGGACGCGGAGGTGCTCCAGGTCCACGGCCGGGCCCCGGCGGCCGTGCAGGACGCGGCGCTGACGGCCGCGGACCACCGCCGGGTGATCCTCGCGACGGCGGTCGCCGAGTCGAGCCTGACCGTCCCCGGCGTACGGGTGGTGGTGGACTCCGGCCTGGCCCGCGAGCCCCGGGTGGACCACGCCCGCGGGCTGGGCGCCCTGGCGACCGTACGGGCGTCCCGCGCGGCCGGGCGCCAGCGCGCGGGCCGGGCCGGGCGCGAGGCGCCGGGCACGGTGTACCGCTGCTGGGCCGAGGCGGAGGACGGCCGCCTGGCCGCGTTCCCCTCGCCGGAGATCCGCATCGCCGACCTGGCCGGGTTCGCCCTGCAGGCCGCCTGCTGGGGCGACCCGGACGCGGCCGGGCTGGCCCTGCTGGACCCGCCGCCGGCCGGGGCCATGGCCGCGGCGCGGGAGGTCCTGGTGGCCGTCGGCGCGGTGTCCCCGGCCGGTGGCGTCACCGCGCGCGGACAGCGGATGGCCCGGCTCGGGCTGCACCCGCGGCTGGCCCGGGCCCTGCTGGACGGCTCCGCCGCGCTCGGCGCCCGCCGCGCGGCCGAGGTGGTGGCCCTGCTCAGCGAGGAGCCGCCGCGGGAGTACGGGGACGACCTGGCGGGCGCCTGGCGGCAGGCCCGCGCGGGCGGCGACGGCTACGCGTCCCGCTGGCGCGCGGAGGCCCGCCGCCTGGAGCGTGCCGTTTCCCCTGCGGGGCGCACCGCCGGAACCGGGGCCGGGGCCGCACCCCGCGCCCCGCTCGGGTGCGGCACCGCTGCCGGGGACCAGTCCCCGGACCCCCGGCGGAGCCGCGATCTTTCAGCCTCGCCGGCGTTCGAGGCGCGGGGTTCGGTGCGGAGCCCCGGCAGCGGCGCTGCGCCCGACGATGCCGCCGCGGGCTTGGTCGCTGCCCTGGCCTTCCCCGAGCGGGTGGCGAAGGCCAGGGGCGGGAGCGCCTTCCTGATGGCCAACGGCACCGCGGCGGAGCTCGGCGACGGCTCGCGGCTGCGCAGCGCGCCCTGGCTGGCCGTCGCCGTCGCCGACAGGCCCCCGCATTCCGCGTCGGCCCGGGTCCGGCTCGGCGCCGTCATCGACGAGGACGCCGCCCGCGCCGCCGCCGGGCACCTGCTCACCTCGGGGGAAGAGGTCCACTGGGAGGACGGCGACCTCGTGGCCCGCACCGCCGAGCGCCTCGGGGCCGTCGAGCTGGCCGTGCGTCCCCTGCGCGCCCCCGACCCGGCGCTCGTACGGGCCGCCCTGCTCGACGGACTGCGCGCCGAGGGGCTCGGTCTGCTGCGCTGGTCCCCGGACGCGCTGACGCTCCGGGCCCGTCTGGGCTTCCTGCACCGGACGCTCGGCGGAGCGTGGCCCGACGTGGCGGACGACCGGGCCCTGCTGGAGCGCGCCGACGACTGGCTGGAGCCCGAGCTGTCCCGGGCCCGGCGCCGCGCGGACCTCGGGCGGATCGATGCCGGGCAGGCCCTGAACCGGCTGCTGCCGTGGGCCACCGGCGAGGCGGCCCGGCTGGACGAGCTGGCTCCGGAACGGCTGGAGGTGCCCAGCGGGTCGCGGATCCGGCTGGACTACTCCGCCGAGCACGGCCAGCCGGTGCTCGCGGTGAAGCTGCAGGAGCTGTTCGGGCTGGCCGAGACCCCGCGGGTGGCGGGCGTACCGGTACTGGTGCACCTGCTGTCGCCCGCCGGCCGGCCGGCCGCCGTCACCGCCGACCTCGCGTCGTTCTGGCAGGGCGGCTACCGGGCCGTGCGCGCGGAGCTGCGCGGGCGCTACCCCAAGCACCCCTGGCCGGAGGACCCGGCCACCGCCGAGCCCACCCGCCACACCAACGCCCGGCTCAGGCGCTGAGCGGTCCGGCCCCGGGACCGTCCCCTGCCGCGGCCTCCCGCACCCGTCGGCCCCGGGCCTCCAGCCAGAGCGCCACCGCCAGCAGGGCGAGCCCGCCGACGGCCAGGCCGATCGGCGCGTAGGTGTGCAGTGCGAGGACCTTCGTACGGTTCGACCTGACGAGGTCGACCGTGTAGTCCGAGTAGTCCTCGCGCATCGTGACGTGTCCGGCGAAGGCGGTGAGCTTGCCGTCGGGGCCGTCGGCCGCGATGCCGCCGCGCATCTCCTGCTGGATGTCCTGCTCGGCGTTGACGGGCGCCCCGGTCACCGGGTCGACCCAGAACTTCGCCTTGACGGTGTACCAGAGGGTGGTGCCGGTGGCCGCCTCGATCGTCGCCGGGTCGATGCCCTCGATCGGCATCTTCTTGGGCATGGAGACCTTGGTCCAGGGGACGGTCTGCTCAAAGTAGTAGACGTCCATGCCCTTGAACGTGCGCGGTCCGACGTAGTGGATCGGCGAGGAGGTACGGGTCTGCGCGTCGAAGTACAGGTAGTCGCGCGGCTCGGTGAAGAAGGGCCACTTGAACTCGATGCCCTCGCGCTTGACGGGGTCCCCGTCGACCATCTCCCCGGTGGCGTGGACCGGGTCCTGGGTGTGCGCGTCGAAGATGTAGCGCTCGGGGATCTGGGAGACCATCCTGCCGTCCGGGCCGATGATGTAGGACAGGGTGTCCCAGACGACGACGTCCTTGCCCGCGCTCGCCTCGATCTCCTTGGACGCCTCCACGTTGCCCTTGAGGGTCTGGACGATGGTGACCTTGTCGACCTTCTTCGGCTGCATGCCGCCGGTGTAGTCGAGGAGCGTCGCGTCCTTCGCCTCCAGGACCATCTCCTGGTACTGGTTCGGCGGGATCTTGGCGAGGCGGGGGTACGCGTACCAGCGCAGCAGCGGTGCCAGGGCTGCGCAGAACACGGCTAGGGCCAGCAGGACAAGGCTCGCTCTGCGTCGCACGGCCGGGCCCTCCTCTACTTTCCGGGCGCGGGGGGCGCGGTGGTGAGCAGGGGCTTGGGTGAGGTCCCGCCTTCGGGCACCCCGAACGCCGTGATGGCGAACACGAGGGCCAGCGCGGCCGCGAGGCCGATGACGGCGGCGACGAATGCGCGCATGCCGGGGCTCCGAAATCTGATGAGGCGTCAGAGAGGGGGCACCGTAGCAACGCGGGGGTGAGATGAGAACCGTCTGGGCCGTGGATCACCGGGAACGGCCCCTGACCTGCGGTCGGGCCCCGCGCCGGGGCCGTCCGACTACGGGCGGCCGCCGAAGCATCGCCCCCGGTCCGCCGATTGCACCGCCCAACCATCGAAAACGGTCGGCGCGAGGTAAGCGCAGGCCACCGACCCCGAAAAGCGCTATTGGGTGATCCCGACGGCACTCCGGGCAGACTACTGGGCCGCGCGGGTGGTCACGCACTTTGAAGGAACGATCAATCCCCGGGCGACCCTTACCCGCACCGGACGAGTCGATAAAGTAAGAGAGAAATCCAGCCACTCGACCGGATTTCCACTTCGCCTTTCCTGGAGGTACGAACAGTGGGTATTTTCGAGGCCATCGAAGAGGCCGTTCGCGGCGGACAGATCACCCTCGCGGCGGATGATGGAAGCGTCCTGGCCACAGTGCGGGAAGCAGTAGAGAGCGGCAGGTCCGAGACGTTCTACCTCTCCCGCGCCCAAGCCGACGCGATCAAGGTGTGGTACTGGACACCCACACGGATCAGAGAAGCAGGCATGGAGCCCGTGTCAGCCGAAGAAAGGGCTCGAATTGAGTCCGAGCTGGGGGTCTCGTGCACACCGCCCGCCTACTCGAACACGCTCGTATGCGAATGCGGAGGCACGTATGGAGCGTTCGAGTTCCTCCAGCAGGGAATCCGCGAACACGGAAAGGACATGGTGGAGGCGATCTTCGAATTGAAGGACACTTCCGTTATTCGCGTGAATCCCAACAACAGCGCTATTTGCGCTAAGTGCAACCGGAGGATGCTGCGATCCCACTATTACGACTACCGCAATTACGGCTGCTGTGCCCAGCTCTGAATTCTCGCAGCGCAGGCCCCGCTTCGCAGTGGGCGGGGCCGGGGGACTCGCTGGGGCGTGAGCCGCGGGACGCGGGCCCTACGAGGGGCCGCCGTTCAGGCGGTCGTGGATCGCGCGCAGCCAGGGTTCGCGGACGGCGGGCAGCCGGGACAGGGTGTGCAGGAGCACGCGCGGGTCGGGGCGGAGGACTCCCCAGGGGTGGGGGGGCAGTGGGTCGTCGGGCAGGACTCGGTCGGGAAGCACGCCGGTGGCGGGGACCAGCCGCCGGTCGTTGTGGAAGGCCAGATGCATCCACACGTCGGCGGCCAGCGGCACGGCCTCGGCGGTGCCGGACGGCGGCTGCCAGGCTTCGCCCGTCTGCGGGTGCTGCGGGACGAGGACGACGCCGGTGGCGGGAGCGGGGGTGGGCACGCCCGGTCCGGCCAGGGCCAGGGTCTTCGTCGTCGGCCCGGCCGGGAGCAGCCCGTCGAGCGCCCGACCGAAGGCGGTCGCGAGGAGGCCGGCGGGGACGCTGACCCGGTTTCCTCCCGAGGCGGCCAGGAGGTGGGTCAGGGCGACCGCCACGATTGCCACGGCTGCCACCCACTGCGGGCTCCGGCGGCCGGGCGGTCCGATCGGCGGCGCGGACTCCCGGTCACGGGTGAACTCGGCCCAGTCGGCGGTCGGGGCGGGGCCGCCGGAGGGGATCCGGTGGACGGCGGTCGGGTCGAGCCGCACCACCTGCCGGAGCGTGCAGTCGTCGATGCGGGTGGCCACCGCCCGTCCGCAGTGCGCGCGGGCCAGGTTCGGGCCGGACCGCCCGTCCAGGCCCAGGCAGTAGCCGTCGCAGCGCTCGGGGATCAGGGACGGTGTCGCGGGTGTCGCCCGGAGCGACGAGGAGCGCGCCCGGCGGCCCGAAGGAGAGGGCAGGGACCGGGGCGAACACACCGCGGGCGGCCGCCTCGTCGGCCCCGATCCCGCTCCACGGCCGCCAGGGCGGGCCGGAGGGCTCCGGGTCGACGGCGTAAGTGCCCTGTTCCATCAGGGTGGGCAGCAGATCATGCCCGTAGCGCTGGTGGGTGCGGGCGGGGAGCGCGACCCGAGTCAGGGAGGCCGTCAGCGCGGCTCCGCACCCCGCTCATGCGAACACATCGGCCATGGCCCCTCCCCCGCCCCCTGTACGACGAGAATCGTCAGGGGGCGGGTGACGGGCCGCCAACTCCTTTTGCCCTAAGGGGCACCGGTCGGGCTCGCGCTCGGCGTCGAGGTCCGGCTCGGAGTCGGCGTCGGACGCGGAGTCGGCTTGGAGCTGGCCGTGGGAGTGGGCTTCGGCGACGGGGTCGCGGTCGGACTGGGGGTGGGCGTGGGGGTCGGGGTCGGGGTGGGCTTCGGGTCCGGGGTCGGCGTCGGCTCCGGCGTGGGGGTCGGCGTCGGAGTCGGCGTCGGAGTGGGCGTGGGAGTGGGCGGAGTGGGCGTAGGGCTGGGCTTCGGGGTGGGGCTCGGGGGCGGTGTCGGGAGCGTGCCCGAACCCGTACCGGGCCGGTCCGGGACCTCGTACGTGCCCTTGAGGTAGTACGTGAACCAGGAGCGCACGGTCCGCAGGTACTCCGTGGACCGGTTGTAGGAGAGCACGGCCCGGTCCAGGTCCGCGTCCACCCTCAGGTCCCGGGTGCCCGCGCACAGGTACCGTCCGGCGGCGAGGGCCGCGTCGTGGATGTTGTTCGGGTTGCGCCGTCCGTCGCCGTCCGCGTCCTGGCCCCATGCCGCCCAGGTGGAGGGGATGAACTGCATCGGCCCGACCGCCCGGTCGTACCGGGAGTCCCCGTCGTAGGCCCCGCCGTCCGTGTCCGAGATGTTCGCGAAGCCGTTGCCGTCGAGCACGGGCCCCAGGATCGGCCGCAGTGTGGTCCCGGCCGTGTCGACCTGCCCGCCGCGCGCCTGCCCGGACTCCACCTTGCCGATCGCCGCGAGCAGTTGCCAGCGCAGTCCGCACCCGGGGTCGCTGCGCCCGACCGTCTTCTCCGCCCCCAGGTACGCGGCGAGCACGCTCGCCGGTATCCCCTGCGCCCCTTCGGCCGGCCCGGTCGCGGCCTGCACCGGGACGGCCCCGGGCGCCGTCGGCGCCTGTGGCTGCGCCGGCTGCTGTCCCTCGTCCGGCAGCACCACGCCCGGCGGCTGCGGGCTCACCAGTGGCGGGAGTTCGGTGAAGTAGGCGGAGTCGCCGCCGGCGCCGTCCGCGGCGGCGGGCGCCTGCGCGCCGCTCTCCCCCGCGGCGGAGGCCCGGCCGGTGCTCCCGCCCGCCGGGCCCTGGGAGGCGGTCACCGCGGCGACCACCAGAGCGGAGACCAGGGCGGCTGTCGTTCCCCTGCGCAGCCTGCGTCCGATTATTCGAGCCGACATGAGCCGGACCCCTCCCCCTCGACGTCCGCGTGACCCTACGTCAACTCCCTTCACACAGCACGCAAGGTGGCCTGGAATTCACCACATCCCCACGTCCCGAGGCAGGTCACGCATACTGTCTGGACCCTTCGGGAGCATTGGCCCGAAGTAAGAACGTCCACAGGAAATCCCAGGAGAGGTGCCATGCCGTTCACTCTCAGCCACGCGGCCGCCGTACTTCCGGCCATCCGTCGGACCGGGCGTGCGCGGGGCCCCCTCGTCGCCTCGGCGCTCGTACTCGGGTCGTTCGCGCCGGACACCTTCTACTTCACGGATGCGGTCGTCGAGGGCGTCATGACGTACGGGGCCTTCACGCACTCGCTGCCGGGCGTCCTCACACTGGACGCCGCACTGACGGCCGTCCTGGTGGGCCTCTGGCTTCTGCTGCGCGAGCCGCTGATCGCGCTCCTGCCAACCGGCCTGCAGGGCAGGGTGTACGCGTTCGTGCGGGGTGAGGCGTGGCGCGAGCGTCCCCGGCCGGCCGCACTCGCCGCCTGGTTCTACGTCTCGGCGGTCGTCGGCTCCCTCACCCACGTGGTGTGGGACAGCTTCACGCACCACGACCGCTGGGGCACGGACGCGCTGCCCGATCTCGCGCGGCCGCTCGCCTACGGCCTGCCGGGCTACTCCTTCCTCCAGTACGGCACTTCGGCCCTCGCCGCATGCGCCCTGCTCTGGTTCACGGTGACCGCCCTGCGCCGGCTTCCCGCCCTCCCGGCCCCCACGTCCGTGCCGGTGCTCTCCCGCGCGGAGCTCTGGGGTGCACTCGCCCTGCTCGTGGTGTGCGTGGCGGCCGGAGTCACCCGGCGCGTGTTCCGCTTCTTCGACTTCTTCGACCGGATCCGTACGCCGCTCGACATCATCCCGACCGTCTGCTTCGGCGCGGGCGGCGGCCTGGCGGTGGCCCTGCTGGTCTACGGGGTCCTCGTACGACTGCGGCACCGCAACGACCGCACCGGGCGCCCCGCGGACGAGGAAACACGAACGCCCGTCCCCACCGCCTGAGCGGGGACGGGCGCCGGGTCGGCCGTACGGGGATCAGTGCGCGGCGGACTCCCAGTCCGGGCCGACGCCCACCGAGACGTCCAGCGGGGCACGGAGCTCGACTGCCGCGCCCATCTCGCGCCGCACCAGCTCCTCGACCTGCTCGCGCTCGCCCGGGGCGAGCTCCAGCACGATTTCGTCGTGGACCTGGAGCAGCATCCGCGACCGCAGGCCGGCCTCGGCGATGGCCTTGTCCACGCGCAGCATCGCGACCTTGACGATGTCGGCGGCGGTGCCCTGGATCGGGGCGTTGAGCGCCATCCGCTCGGCGGCCTCGCGGCGCTGGCGGTTGTCGCTGCCCAGGTCGGGCAGGTACCGGCGGCGGCCGAAGATCGTCGCCGTGTATCCGGTGGCGCGGGCCTCCTCGACGACGCGCTGCAGGTAGTCGCGGACCCCGCCGAACCGCTCGAAGAAGGTCTCCATCAGGCCGCGCGCCTCGGCGGGCTCGATGTTCAGCTGCTGGGCGAGTCCGAAGGCGGAGAGGCCGTAGGCGAGGCCGTAGGACATGGCCTTGATCTTGCGGCGCATCTCGGCGTCGACCTGGTCGCGCTCCACGCCGAAGACCTGGGAGGCGACGGTGGTGTGCAGGTCCTCGCCGGTCGCGAACGCCTCGATCAGGCCCTCGTCCTCGGAGAGGTGGGCCATGACGCGCAGCTCGATCTGGCTGTAGTCGGCCGTCATCAGGGCCTCGAAGCCCTCGCCGACGACGAAGCCGCGGCGGATGGCGCGGCCCTCGTCGGTGCGCACCGGCACGTTCTGCAGGTTGGGGTCGGTGGAGGACAGCCGGCCGGTCGCGGCGACGGTCTGGCTGAAGCTGGTGTGCACCCGGCCGTCGGCGGCGATGGTCTTGACCAGGCCCTCGACGGTGACGCGCAGCTTGGCCTGCTCCCGGTGCCGGAGCATGATCACCGGGAGTTCGTGGTCGGTCTGCGTGGCCAGCCAGGCCAGCGCGTCCGCGTCCGTGGTGTAACCGGTCTTGGTCTTCTTCGTCTTCGGCAGGTCCAGCTCGCCGAAGAAGACCTCCTGGAGCTGCTTGGGCGAGCCGAGGTTGAACTCGTGGCCGACCGTGGCGTGTGCCTCCTTGACCGCCTGCTGGACGGCTCCGGCGAACTGCTGCTCCATGGCCTCCAGGTGGTCGCGGTCGGCGGCGATGCCGGCGCGCTCCATCCGGGCGAGGAGCTCGGAGGTCGGCAGCTCCATGTCGTGGAGCAGCTCGACGGCGCCCACCTCGGCCAGCTTGCCGGTGAAGGCGTCGCCGAGGTCCAGGACCGCGCGGGCCTGCGCCATCAGGGCCTCGGCCTCGGCGGTCTCGTCGGCGCCGAAGGCCAGCTGCCCGTCGGCGGCGGCGGGGGCCAGCTCCCGGTGCAGGTACTCGTTGGACAGGACGTCCAGCGCGAAGGACCGGCGGCCCGGCTTGACCAGGTACGCGGCGAGCGCGGTGTCCATGGTGGCGCCGGCCAGCGTCCAGCCGTGCTCGGGGAAGACCCGCATCAGGCCCTTGGCGTTGTGCACGACCTTGGGCTTCGCCGGATCGGCGGCCCAGGCGGCGAAGGCCTGCTCGTCGGCCTCGTCGAGCGCGGACGGCTCGAACCAGGCGGCGGCCCCGCCGGCCGAGGCCAGCGCGATCTCACTGATGTTGCCCTGGCCCAGCGCCCAGCTGTCGACGGTGGCCACGCCCAGCGGCGCGCCCCCGTGGGCCTCCAGCCACGGCGCGAGCTCGCCGGCGCCGAGCACGGAGCCGTCCAGCTCCACACCGGCCGCCACCGGAGCGGCGGCCTCCTCCTCGGCCGCGCCCGGGTCCACGGCGAGCAGCCGCTCGCGCAGCGAGGCGTTGCGGATCTCCAGCACGTCCAGCACGCCGAGCATCGCGGAACGGTCGTAGGGGGCACGGACCAGGTCGGCGGGGGCCTTGGGCAGCTCCACGTCCTTGACCATCTCGGTCAGGACGCGGTTGAGCTTGACGGCCTCCAGGTGGTCCCGGAAGTTCTGTCCGGCCTTGCCCTTGACCTCATCGGCACGCTCCACGAGCTCCGCGAACGACCCGAACTGGGTGATCCACTTGGCCGCGGTCTTCTCGCCGACGCCCGGGATGCCCGGCAGGTTGTCGGACGGGTCGCCGCGCAGCGCCGCGAAGTCCGGGTACTGCTGCGGGGTGAGGCCGTACTTCTCCACCACCTTCTCCGGCGTGAACCGGGTGAGCTCGGAGACGCCCTTGGTCGGGTAGAGCACGGTGGTGTGCTCGGAGACGAGCTGGAAGGAGTCACGGTCGCCGGTGACGATCAGCACGTCGAAGCCGGCCGCCTCCGCCTGCGTCGCCAGCGTCGCGATCACGTCGTCGGCCTCGAAGCCGTCGACCGCGAACCGCGGCACGTGCATCGCGTCGAGCAGCTCGCCGATCAGCTCGACCTGCCCCTTGAACTCGTCGGGGGTCTTGGAGCGGTTCGCCTTGTACTCGGGAAACTCCGTCGAGCGCCACGTCTTGCGGGAGACGTCGAACGCCACCGCGAAGTGCGTGGGGGCCTCGTCGCGCAGCGTGTTCGCCAGCATCGACGCGAAACCGTAGATTGCGTTGGTCGGCTGCCCCGTCGCGGTCGTGAAATTCTCCGCGGGCAGCGCGAAGAACGCCCGGTAGGCCAGGGAGTGCCCGTCCATGAGCATCAGGCGGGGGCGGCCCGCTGCGGACGGCTGGTCGGTCTTCTTCGCTGATGAATCTGCCACGCCCCCGATCCTAGGCGCCCCCGCTGACAATTCCGGCGCCGTCGATGCCGCACGACGTCCGGCACCGGGGGCGGCCCTCGCGACGGCCGGTCCGGCCCCGGGCTCCGGCCCCCCACGCCGCATCCGCCCCCCCGGCCGCCCCCGGCGCACCCGCCG
>NZ_JBSGXU010000008.1:0-52288 GCF_053610205.1 Streptomyces sp. NPDC054932
GCGGGGTACCGGGCCGTGTGCGGTGCTCAGGCGGCGGCGGTGACCGGCGCCTCGGCCCGCGCCAGGGCGAGCTCCAGGACCTGGCGCACGTCCGTCACCGGGTGAACCTCCAGCCCCTCCAGGACCTCGGCCGGGACGTCGTCCAGGTCGGCCTCGTTCCGCTTCGGGATGATCACCGTGGTCAGTCCGGCCCGGTGTGCGGCGAGCAGCTTCTGCTTCACCCCGCCGATCGGCAGCACGCGCCCGGTCAGCGAGACCTCGCCGGTCATGGCCACGTCCGTGCGCACCTGGCGGCCGGAGAGCAGCGAGGCGAGGGCGGTGGTCATGGTGATGCCCGCGCTCGGGCCGTCCTTGGGCACCGCGCCCGCGGGGAAGTGGATGTGCACGCCGCGGTCCTTCAGGTCGGCGACCGGGAGCTCCAGTTCCGCGCCGTGCGAGCGCAGGAAGCTCAGCGCGATCTGCGCCGACTCCTTCATGACGTCGCCGAGCTGGCCGGTGAGGGTCAGGCCGGCCGCGCCCGTCTCCGGGTCGGCCAGCGATGCCTCCACGAACAGCACGTCGCCGCCCGCGCCGGTGACCGCGAGGCCGGTGGCCACGCCGGGTACGGCGGTGCGCCGCTCGGCGGGGTCCTGGGCGGACTCCGGCACGTGGTGCGGGCGCCCGATCAGCCCCCGCAGGTCGTCGGCGCCGATGGTCAGCGGCAGTTCCTGCTCTCCCAGTTCGTGCTGCGAGGCCACCTTGCGCAGCAGGCGCGCGAGGGACCGCTCCAGGGTGCGTACGCCCGCCTCGCGGGTGTACTCCCCGGCCAGCCTGCGCAGGGCGTCCTCCGCCAGGACCACCTCGTCGGCGGCGAGTCCGGCGCGCTCCAGCTGGCGCGGCAGCAGGTGGTCCCGTGCGATGACGACCTTCTCGTCCTCGGTGTACCCGTCGAGGCGGACGAGCTCCATCCGGTCGGCCAGGGCCTCGGGGATGGCCTCCAGGACGTTGGCGGTGGCCAGGAAGACGACATCGCTGAGGTCCAGTTCCACCTCCAGGTAGTGGTCGCGGAAGGTGTGGTTCTGCGCCGGGTCCAGGACCTCCAGCAGGGCGGCCGCGGGGTCGCCCCGGAAGTCGGAGCCCACCTTGTCGATCTCGTCGAGGAGGACGACCGGGTTCATCGACCCGGCCTCCTTGATGGCCCGGACGATCCGGCCGGGCAGGGCGCCGACGTAGGTGCGGCGGTGGCCGCGGACCTCGGCCTCGTCCCGTACGCCGCCGAGCGCGACCCGGACGAACTTGCGGCCCATGGCGTGGGCGACCGACTCCCCGAGGGAGGTCTTGCCGACGCCGGGGGGCCCGACGAGCGCCAGCACGGCCCCGCCGCGGCGGCCTCCGATGACGCCCATGCCGCGCTCGCCGCGCCGCTTGCGCACGGCCAGGTACTCGGTGATGCGGTCCTTCACGTCGCTGAGGCCGGCGTGCTCGGCGTCCAGTACCGCCCGGGCGCCCCGGATGTCGTACCGGTCCTCGGTGCGCTCGTTCCAGGGCAGTTCGAGGACGGTGTCCAGCCAGGTCCGGATCCAGGAGCCCTCGGGCGACTGGTCGCTGGACCGCTCCAGCTTCTCGACCTCCTTGAGCGCGGCCTCGCGGACCTTCTCGGGGAGGTCGGCGGCCTCGACGCGGGCCCGGTAGTCGTCGGACTCCTCGCCGTCCTTCTCGCCGTTCAGTTCGCGCAGTTCCTTGCGGACGGCCTCCAGCTGGCGGCGCAGCAGGAACTCGCGCTGCTGCTTGTCGACGCCGTCCTGGACGTCCTTGGCGATGGACTCGGCCACGTCCTGCTCGGCGAGGTGGTCGCTGAGCGCCTTGATCGCGAGCTTGAGGCGGGCGACCGGGTCGGCCGTCTCCAGCAGTTCGACCTTCTGCTCGACCGTCAGGAAGGGCGAGTATCCGGAGTTGTCCGCCAGCGCGGAGACCCCTTCGATCTGCTGGACCCGGTCCACGACCTGCCAGGCCCCGCGCTTCTTGAGCCAGCTCGTGGCAAGAGCCTTGTACTCCTTGACGAGCTCGGCGACCGCCCCGGGCAGCGGATCGGGAACCGCCTCGTCGACGGTCTCGCCCTCGACCCAGAGGGCGGCCCCGGGGCCGGTGGTCCCGGCCCCGATGCGGACCCGGCCGAGGCCGCGGATGAGCGCGCCGGGGTCTCCGCCGGAGAGCCGGCCGACCTGCTCGACGGTCCCGAGCACACCGGTCGCGGCGTACTTCCCGTCGATGCGCGGCACGAGCAGCACCCGGGGCTTCCCGCTGCCGGTCTTCCCGGCCGCGGCCTGCGCCGCCTCCACGGCGGCACGCACTTCGGCGTCCAAGAGGTCCAGCGGAACGACCATTCCGGGCAGCACGACCTCGTCGTCGAGCGGCAGCACGGGCAGAGTGAGTGTGACGGACGTCGAAGCCATGATCTTCCCTCCGGCAGTGAAGTTGAGCTATGCCGACTCAATGCATGTGCGCCTCCCGATGTTCCCCGACGCCCGTTCGCCCGGGGCGAACGGGCGTCCGGTGTCCTTCTCGGCCGTGGTCGATCTGCACGGAAGCGGAACCGGGACCGGGCCGCCGGCGGATTGCTGCGGGGCCGTCACACGGCGGAGATGCGGACGTCGCCCGAGGTGGTCTTCGCCAAGAGGCGCGAGGGGGCGGCGGCCTCGTCGGGGAGGGTGATGTCGCGGGAGCCGGAGGTGGTGGAGACCGCGAGCCGGTACGGGGCCTGCGGAACCTTCAGGGTGACGTCGCCGGAGGTGGTCTCGGCGCGCACCGAGGACGGGGCCTTCGCGAAGTCCAGGCGGGCGTCGCCCGAGTCCGAGTGGACGTCGGCGCCGGCCGCGGACAGGCCGGTGGCGGTGATGTCGCCCGAGGAGGTACGGACCTTCAGCGGGCCGTCGATCCGACCGGCCGTGACCGTGCCGGAGTCGGACCGCACCTCGGCCGCCGCGACACCCGTCACCGAGATGCTGCCACTGGAGTTCTCCAGCCTGACCGTGGCCGTCGCCGGGACCTCCAGGCGGTAGTCGACGTAACAGCTCGACGAGCAGCCGTCGGTGAAGGTCAGCACCCCGCCGGTGACCTTCTGCCCGGGCATCGGGGCGGTGTCCTCGCGGTAGTGGACGGTGCGGCGGATCACGACGCCGGGACCGGTCCCGGGGGTGACCTCGATCGACCCGGCCCGGCCGTTCGTCACCTCCACCGCCGTGACCGCCTCGGTGACCGTGGCGTCGGCGGTCGCCGTCCTGCGCACTTCGTCCTTGAAGGCGTCCGGGAGCGAACAGCCGGCCAGGAGGATGCCCGCCCCGAGGGCGGCGATCGTGGCACGGGCGAGGCGGGCCGAGGTGGTGTGTGAGGTCATGGCCCGATTCTCGGGCGGGAGCCCGGCCCCTGCCGATGGGGCCGGTACCCGGTCCCCGGGTGGGGTTAACCCCCCGCCGGCTGCAGGTCCGTGGTCACGGGGAGCTCCCCGGGCATGCCCCACTCGCTCCAGGAGCCGTCGTACACCGCGATCTCCTCGTACCCGGCGAGGCGGGCGCCGAGGGCCAGTACGCAGGCGGTCACCCCGGAGCCGCAGCTCAAGCAGAGCCGCTCGCGCTCCCCGGCCACCGCCCGGAAGGCCGAGCGCAGTTCTGCGGCCGGGCGCATCAGCCCGCCCCCGTCACGGAGTTCGGCGAACGGCAGGTTGACCGCGCCCGGCATGTGGCCGCCGCGCAGGCCCGGCCGGGGTTCCGGCGCGGTGCCGGCGAACCGCTCCCGGGTGCGGGCGTCGAGGACGGCCGCGGCCGGGTCGGCCAGGGCCTGCACGACGGTGGCACTGCCGACCAGCAGCCCGGCCCGGGGCCGGGCGGTGAAGGAGCCGCGCGGCCCCTCGTACACCGGGCCGGTGGCCTCGACGGGCAGGCCGGCGGCCGTCCAGGCGGGCAGTCCCCCGTCGAGGACGGCGGCCCGGTCGAAGCCCATGGCGCGCAGCATCCACCAGGCGCGGGCGCTGGAGTAGAGGCCGGCGCCGTCGTAGACGACGACGGTGTCCGCGTCGTGCAGGCCGAGGGCCCGCATCTCCTCGGTGAACTCCGGTGCCCCGGGCATGGTGTGCGGGGCGGGGGCGGTGTGGTCGGACAGGGCCCCGTCGAGGTCGAAGGGGCGGGCGCTCGGGATCCGGTGGTCCGCCCCGCGGTGGACCCCGACGGAGGCGTCGAAGAGGACCAGGCCGGGTGCCCCCAGCCGCCCGGCGAGCCAGCCGGCCCCGACGAGGGGCCCGGGAAGCGGACCGGGAAGCGGACCGGGACCGGGCGCAGGGGCGGGCTCAGGACCGGGCTCGGGACGGGACTCGGGCAGCGGTGCGGGCGTGGCGTTCTGGGGCGTGGTCATGCGGCACCTCCGGCTGTGCGACACGGGTCGCCCCATCCTCCGACGCGGCCCGCCCCGGCTCCGGAGGCGGGGTCAGCGGCAGCCGCCCGGCCGGGCGTAGACCCCGACCCGGGCGCCGCGCACCTCGGTCGTCGAGCACAGCTCGAAGCGGGCGGCCAGCTCCTCCCGCTTGGCCACCTCCCCCGGGTACGGGTCCAGCGGCTGGCCCGCCGGGTCCATCAGGGCGATCACCCGGGGCGAGGCGAGCAGCGCCGCGCGGATCCGGTCCGGGGGCAGCTCGGTGCCCTGGAGGCTGTGCGACGCCGCCGGGCTGCGTTCCAGGGCCACGTCGCGCAGCTCCCCGAAAACCTCCGGCGAGGACAGCAGCCACTCGCGCCTGCGCGAGGGCATGAACAGCACCGCGTCCCCCGGCCGGGCCCGCTCCCGGACCGCGGCGGCCACCGCGAGCACGTCGTCCTTGCGGCTCTCCGGCGTACGCAGCCACACCGACCAGATGCCGAGGGGCACCAGGAGGGCGCCCGCCAGCAGCCACGGCCACCATCCGCGGGCCTCCGCGAGCCGGGCCCCCGCCAGCAGGGCGAGCCCGGCCAGCGCGTAGAGCACGTACCGGTCGACGTACCAGGGATTGAGCAGCGAGATCGCCATCAGCAGCCCGGGCGGCAGCAGGACGAGCGGGAGCGCCACCCGTACGAGGTCCCGCGCGGCCCCCCGGGCGAGCAGCAGGGACGCGGCGCCCACGACCCCGTAGGCCACCCAGTCCTGCCAGCTCGGCCGCCCGAGCCAGCCGAGCTGCTGCCCGGCCTGCCGGGCGCTCACCACGGCCAGCGGCAGCAGCAGGGCGAGCACGGCCGCGGCGCTCCACCGCCAGCCGCGCGAGCGCCACGCGGTGAAGGCGTGGGCGAGCAGCGCCAGCGCCGCGAACTCGTGCAGCCAGCAGCCGAGCAGCAGCACCACCGCGTAAGCCGTCCACCGCTCGCGCAGCATCAGGTACGTCGCCCAGACCACGGCGGCGGCGACCAGGGCGTACGCGCGCCCCTCCTGGGCGTACATCTGCACGGGCGGGAGCACGGCGTACACGCAGCCCGCGAGCAGTGCGGCCCGCTCCCCCGCGAGCCGGTGGGCGATCGCGGCCACTCCGGCGGCGGCGAGGGCTGTGGCGGCGACGGAGGGCAGCCGCAGCGCCCACAGGCCGCCGTCCCATGCCTGGAACACCCCGTGCATGAGCAGGTAGTACAGGCCGTGGACGGCATCGACCCGGCCCAGCAGCTCCACGATCCCGCCGAGCGGACGGTGGGCCACCTGCCAGGTGACCGATTCGTCGCGCCACATGCTGCCGCCGCGCTCCAGGCCCCAGAGGCCGAGGAGCACGGCGAGCAGCGGCGGGAGCAGGCGCCAGGGGGCGATCCGGCTGATGACGGCCTCCGGGTGCTGTCGGAACGGATGTGCGGACTCCATACTCGGGGGTGGACCCGAGTTCCTGCGGAGGTGGGTGTGCGCGCGTTCCGAGCGGTGGCCGCGGCTGTGCTCAGTGCGGTGGTCCTGGCGGGCTGCGGGCCGTCCGGTTCCGGGGACGGCGACGGGAAGCCCCCGAATGCCTCCACGGAGCCCGGCGCGAGCGCGTCCGCCGACCCGGGCGCCTCGGGCAGCGCGGGCGTCCCCGCGAGCCCGGGCACCTCGGCGGGCCCGAGCGCCGGTCCGACCGACGGCCCGGGCGCGAGCCCCACGGCCGGCCGGCTCCCCGCCCCCGGCGAGACCCTGGTACGGGTCACCCGGACCGGTGGCTTCGCCGGGCAGACCCACCACCTCGTCGTCAAGGGCGACGGCTCGTGGACCCGTCTGGACGCCGGGGCGAAGCCGACGGGCACCGGAAAGCTGTCGGAGGCGCAGCTGGCGGGCCTGCGCGCCGCCCTGCGGGAGGCGGACTTCGCCCGGCTGCCCCGGATCGCGACCGGCGGCCCCACGATCTACGACGGGTTCTTCTACGCCTTCGTGCACGACGGTCACGAGGTGGCCGGCGATCAGGGCTCCCTGCCGGCGGTCCTGACGAAGGTGCTGGACGCCCTGCCCCCGTTCACCGGCGGCTAGGGCCCGTAGGACGCTCCCTGAGGACCATCAGGAGCAAGGGCCCTCAGGAGCAAGGGCCCCCGGGAGCGTCCGCGGACGGGGCCGGCGGGGCCGGCAGGCCCGTCCCCGTGCTGGAGATCTCGCGCAGCAGCCGGTCCAGGAACCCGCGCAGCCGGGCCGGCATGTCCACGCTGCCGGGTGCCAGCACCCACTGGATCTGGAGGCCGTCCATGACGGCGAGGGTCTCCCGGCCTACTGCCTCGCAGTCGGTGTCCGGGCGCAGTTCGCCGCGGGCGACGCCGGCCTCCAGCAGGTCGACGGTGTAGCCGAGAACCCGGGCGTAGCGCTGCGTGAAGTACGCATGTGCCGGGTGTCCCGGGTTGCCGGACTCGCCGACCAGGGTGTTGAACATCCGGACGAGGCCGGGCCGCCGCGCGTTGTCGGCGGCGAGGGCGACGACGGTCTCGAAGTGGGCGGCGACGGTTGCGGCGGGCTCGCTGAACAGCCGGTCCACGTCGTGCTGCTCGCTCCGGGCGAGGACCGACAGGAGGAGGTCCTCCTTGCCGCGGAAGTGGTGCAGCAGCCCGCCCTGGGTGATCCCGCAGTCGGTGGCGATGCGGGCCAGTGAGGAGGCGTTGAAGCCCCACTGCGCGAAGTGCTCGACGGCGGTGTCGAGGATCTTCTGGCGCCGGGCGTCGCCCACCGCGTAGGTCCCCCGGGCCCGTCCCCGGCCGGCGGTCCCCGAGGGCGTGCGCCCGTTCTCCTGTGCCATGCGGACACCCTAAGCGGCGGCCCTTCCCGCCCGGAACGAGTGATCCAGGTCACTTTTCAAAAACCTAGCAGGTACATGGTTTTCACCCTTACCTTGGCCGTGCCGATCCGCCCGGTCACGCGCCAGGAGCCCCGCCATGAACGCAGCGCCCGATTACCAGGACGCCTCCCTCCCCGTCGGCCGCCGCGTGGAGGACCTGCTCTCCCGGATGACGCTGGAGGAGAAGGCGGGCCAGCTCTTCCACTCGATGCTGATGATGAACGCGGACGGCAGCCCGGTCACCGAGACCGACGGCTCGATGCTCCCCTTCACCACGCCCGAGCTGATCGAGGACCGCTTCCTCACCCACTTCAACCTGCTCGGCACCTACGGGCCCCGCGAGATGGCCCTGTGGCAGAACGCCGTCCAGGAGATGGCCGCGGCCACCCGCCTCGGCATCCCCGTCACCCTCTCCACCGACCCGCGCCACACCTTCACCGACAACATCGGCGCCTCCTTCAACGCCGGCGCCTTCTCCGCCTGGCCGGAGGCCCTGGGCCTGGCCGCCATCGGCGACCCCTCGCTCGTCCACCGGTTCGCCGACACCGTCCGCCGGGAGTACCTCGCCGTCGGCTTCCGCGTCGCCCTGCACCCGCAGATCGACCTGGCCACCGAACCGCGCTGGGCCCGCCAGTCCGGCACCTTCGGCTCCGACGCACGGCTGACGGGCGAGCTCGTGGCGGCGTACGTGCGCGGTCTGCAGGGGCCGGCCCTCGGGCCCCGGTCGGTGTCCGCGATGGTCAAGCACTTCCCCGGCGGCGGCCCCCAGAAGGACGGCGAGGACCCGCACTTCGCGCACGGCAAGGAGCAGATCTACCCCGGCGGGATGCGCGAGCACCACCTGGAGCCGTTCAGGGCGGCGATCGCCGCCGGGTGCGCGCAGATGATGCCGTACTACGGCCAGCCGATGGGCACGGACTGGGAGGAGGTCGGCTTCGGCTTCAGCAAGGGCGTGGTCACCGGCCTGCTCCGCGAGGAACTGGGCTTCGGGGGCATCGTCTGCAGCGACTGGGGGCTGCTCAACGACGCGACGATCTTCGGGCAGGTGCACCCGGCGCGCGCCTGGGGCCTGGAGCACCTGTCCGTGGCCGAGCGGGCGGCCCGGGCCCTGGAGGCGGGCTGCGACCAGTTCGGCGGCGAGCAGTGCCCGGAGGTGGTCGTGGAGCTGGTCCGATCCGGCCGCGTCGCGGAGTCCCGGATCGACGACTCGGTACGCCGTCTGCTGCGGGAGAAGTTCACGCTCGGCCTGTTCGAGGACCCGTACGTGGACCCGGACGCGGCGGCCGAGACGGTGGGCCGGGCCGACTTCACGGCCCTGGGGGCCGCGGCCCAGCGCCGCTCCCTGACCGTCCTCACCGATCCGGGCAACCGGCTGCCGCTGCGCGGGCGGCCGAGGCTCTACGTGCGGAACGTGGACGAGGCCGTCGCCGCCGAGTACGGCGAGGTGGTCACCGACCCGGCCGACGCGGATCTGGCCGTGCTGCGCCTGCGGACCCCGTACGAGCCGCGGGAGAACCTCTTCGAGTCCTATTTCCACTCGGGTTCGCTGGCCTTCCCCGAGCCCGAACTCGCCGGGATCCTCGAGCTCCTGGACCGGGTCCCCACCCTGGTCTGCATCAATCTGGAGCGCGCCGCCGTCATCCCGGAGATCGCCGAGCGCGCGGCGGCCCTGATCGCCGACTACGGGGCCGCCGACGCCGCCCTGCTGGACGTGGCCTTCGGCCGCGCCACCCCGGAGGGCCGCCTCCCCTTCGAGCTCCCGCGCTCGATGGAGGCCGTCGCGGCATCCCGCCCGGACGTGCCGAACGACACACTCGACCCGGTCTTCCCGCACGGCCACGGGCTGACCCTCCAGCCGCTCCCCAGGGGGCACGAACGGCGAGGCACCTGACCGGTCTCGCCCGCCGGGTGCCGGTCCCGTGGGGGGGGCCGGCACCCGGTACATAACATTCCACTTACTGTGGTCCAGCACATATGCCATGTCCGAACCCCACGTAGCCGCAGGCCGACGCCTCCTCTACGCTGCACCCCATTCACGCGGGATCTTCAGGGGCGGACATGGAACAGACACACACCACCCATCAGGGCGCCGCGACACCCGGCGCCCAGCGGCGTGTGCTGGTCGTCGAGGACGACCACACCATCGCCGAGGCCATTGCGGCCCGCCTGCGCGCGGAGGGCTTCCAGGTGCAGACCGCCGGGGACGGCCCCTCCGCCGTCGCCGCGGCCGAGAGCTGGCTTCCCGAGCTGCTGGTCCTCGACATCATGCTGCCCGGCTTCGACGGCCTGGAGGTCTGCCGCCGGGTCCAGGCCCAGCGGCCCGTGCCGGTACTCATGCTCACCGCGCGTGACGACGAGACCGACCTGCTGGTCGGGCTAGGGGTCGGCGCGGACGACTACATGACCAAGCCGTTCTCCATGCGCGAGCTGGCCGCCCGCGTCCACGTACTGCTGCGGCGCGTGGAGCGGGCCACCATCGCCGCGCACACCCCGCGCGGGGCCACCCTGCGCCTGGGCGATCTGGAGATCGACCACGCCCAGCGCCGGGTGCGGGTGCACACCGAGGACGTCCACCTGACGCCGACCGAATTCGACCTGCTGGTGTGCCTGGCCGGCACCCCGCGGGCGGTGCTCTCACGGGAGCAGCTACTGGCCGAGGTGTGGGACTGGGCCGACGCGTCCGGGACCCGTACGGTCGACAGCCACATCAAGGCCCTGCGGCGCAAGATCGGCGCGGAGCGGATCCGTACGGTCCACGGCGTCGGGTACGCCCTGGAGACCCCGGCCCAGACATGAGCGGCCCACCGGCCCGGCAGCGGGAGCGGGAGCGGGAGCGGCCCCCGGGAGGGCTGCGGCCCTTCTCGCCCTTCTCGATCAAGACCAAGCTGGGCACCCTCGTGGTGGTCTCGGTCTTCATCACGACGGGCCTGCTTCTGGTGGCCCTGCGCACCGACACCGAGCTGCGCTTCATCACGGTCTTCTCGGTGATCGCCTCCATGCTGATCACCCAGTTCGTGGCGCACAGCCTGACGGCGCCGCTGGACGACATGACGAGGGTGGCCCGGGCGATATCCCACGGCGACTTCACCCGGCGCGTGCGGGGGGCGGGACGCCGCGACGAGCTGGGCGACCTGGCCTCCACCATCAATCTGATGGCGGACGACCTGGAGGCCGTGGACCGGCACCGCAAGGAGCTCGTCGCCAACGTCTCCCACGAGCTGCGCACCCCGATCGCGGCGCTGCGGGCGGTGCTGGAGAACGTCGTGGACGGGGTCTCGGCCGCCGATCCGGAGACCATGCGCACCATGCTGAAGCAGACCGAGCGGCTCGGCGGGCTCGTGGAGACCCTGCTGGACCTGTCCCGGGTGGACAACGGCGTGGTCCCGCTGCGCGCCCGCCGCTTCGAGGTGTGGCCGTACCTGTCGGGCGTGCTGAAGGAATCGCGGCTGGCGGCCGCCGGCCGGCCGGGCCTGCTCTCCGGTTCGGGCGGACACGCACGCAACGACGTGCACCTGCACCTGGACGTCTTCCCGCCCGAGCTGTGGGCGCACGCGGACGCCGAGCGGCTGCACCAGGTGGTGGCAAATCTGATCGACAACGCGGTCAAGCACAGCCCGCCGCACGGCCGGGTCACGGTCCGCGCCCGGACCGGCGACGCGCCCGGAAGCCTGGTCCTGGAGGTACGGGACGAGGGTCCCGGCATCCCGGAGGCCGAGCGCCACCGGGTCTTCGAGCGGTTCAACCGGGGCAGCGCCCGCGGCGGTGACGGAGGCACCGGACTGGGCCTGGCGATCGCCCGCTGGGCCGTGGAGCTGCACGGAGGGCGGATCGGAGTGGCCGAATCGTCACGTGGCTGCCGCATCCTCGTCACGCTTCCGGGCAGCTCATAGGTGCCGTGTTGACGTAGGGTTCGAGTGGGAAGGACATGATCTCGGCCACACGTACCCGGGGTCCGTCAGGGGTGCGAAGCCAGGGGGCCGCAACCTCGGTGCCCCCTACCCGAACCACACTTGTTTCCCGCCATTCCAGGTGGTGAAACCCGCCGTTCGATGTGACCTGCGCGACGGAAGTCCCGCCCGGCCTGCATGCAGCGGCCGAGGAGGCGTAGCCTTTATTCCCGCTGTCCATACCTTGTGAAGCGGAAGAGGGCGGTTGCCGCCGTGTCGCCACAGTCCCCCAGTAATGCGAGCACCACGACCGAAGCAGCAGAGGGCGGGAAGAACCCTGCCTCAGGCTTCGGCGCGAATGAGTGGCTCGTCGACGAGATCTATCAGCAGTACCTCCAGGACCCGAATTCGGTCGACCGGGCCTGGTGGGACTTCTTCGCCGACTACAAGCCGGGGGGCGCTGTCGCTCCGGTGAAGTCCGACGGTCCGGAGAAGCCCACGACGACGACGGACGGCGCCTCCGCACAGGCCGCCACCACCGTCGCCCAGGCCCCGCAGGTCGCCGACGCCGCCACGGGGGCGGCGAGCGCCGCGCCCGCGACCGCCGCCCCGGCTCCCGCGCCCACGCCTGTGTCAGCTCCTGCCCCTGCTCCTGCCACCCCCTCTGGTGCCCCTGCTGTGACTGTCACCTCCCAGGCCCCGGCCGCCGCACCGGCCGCGCCCGCCCCCTCCTCCGTCGCCGCCCAGAAGGCCGCGCCCGCCACCGAGGCCCCCGCCGGCCCCGAGCTGGTGACGCTCCGCGGCCCGGCGGCTGCCGTTGCCAAGAACATGAACGCCTCCCTCGACGTGCCGACGGCCACCTCCGTCCGCGCCGTCCCGGTGAAGCTGCTGTTCGACAACCGCATCGTCATCAACAACCACCTCAAGCGCGCCCGGGGCGGGAAGATCTCCTTCACGCACCTGATCGGCTACGCGATGGTGCAGGCCATCAAGGCCATGCCGTCGATGAACCACTCCTTCGCGGAGAAGGACGGCAAGCCGACCCTGGTCAAGCCGGAGCACGTGAACTTCGGCCTCGCGATCGACCTGGTGAAGCCCAACGGCGACCGCCAGCTCGTCGTCGCCGGCATCAAGAAGGCCGAGACCCTCAACTTCTTCGAGTTCTGGCAGGCATACGAGGACATCGTCCGCCGCGCCCGCGTCGGCAAGCTGACGATGGACGACTTCACCGGCGTGACCTGCTCCCTCACCAACCCCGGCGGCCTGGGCACCGTGCACTCCGTGCCCCGCCTGATGCCCGGACAGTCCGTCATCATGGGCGTCGGCTCCATGGACTACCCCGCCGAGTTCCAGGGCACCTCCCAGGACACCCTGAACAAGCTGGGCATCTCCAAGGTCATGACCCTGACCTCGACCTACGACCACCGGGTCATCCAGGGCGCGGCCTCCGGCGAGTTCCTGCGCATCGTCGCGAACCTGCTGCTCGGCGAGGACGGCTTCTACGACGCCGTCTTCGAGTCGCTGCGCATCCCGTACGAGCCCGTCCGCTGGAACCGGGACATCGACGCCTCGCACGACGACGACGTCACGAAGGCCGCCCGCGTCTTCGAGCTGATCCACTCCTACCGGGTCCGCGGCCACGTCATGGCCGACACCGACCCGCTGGAGTACAAGCAGCGCAAGCACCCCGACCTCGACATCACCGAGCACGGCCTCACCCTGTGGGACCTGGAGCGCGAGTTCGCGGTCGGCGGCTTCTCCGGCAAGTCGATGATGAAGCTCCGCGACATCCTCGGCGTGCTGCGCGACTCGTACTGCCGCACCACCGGCGTCGAGTTCATGCACATCCAGGACCCGAAGCAGCGCCGCTGGATCCAGGACCGCATCGAGCGCCCGCACACCAAGCCGGAGCGCGAGGAGCAGCTGCGCATCCTGCGCCGCCTGAACGCGGCCGAGGCCTTCGAGACCTTCCTGCAGACGAAGTACGTCGGCCAGAAGCGCTTCTCCCTGGAGGGCGGCGAGTCCGTCATCCCGCTGCTCGACGCCGTCATCGACTCGGCCGCCGAGGCCCGCCTCGAAGAGGTCGTCATCGGCATGGCCCACCGCGGCCGCCTGAACGTCCTGGCGAACATCGTCGGCAAGTCGTACGCGCAGATCTTCCGCGAGTTCGAGGGCAACCTCGACCCGAAGTCCATGCACGGCTCCGGCGACGTCAAGTACCACCTGGGCGCCGAGGGCACCTTCACCGGCCTGGACGGCGAGCAGATCAAGGTCTCGCTCGTCGCGAACCCCTCGCACCTGGAGGCGGTCGACCCGGTCCTGGAGGGTGTCGCCCGCGCCAAGCAGGACGTCATCAACAAGGGCGGCACGGACTTCACGGTCCTGCCCCTCGCGCTCCACGGCGACGCGGCCTTCGCGGGCCAGGGCGTCGTCGCCGAGACGCTGAACATGTCGCAGCTGCGCGGCTACCGCACCGGCGGCACCGTGCACGTGGTCATCAACAACCAGGTCGGCTTCACCGCCGCCCCGGAGTCCTCGCGTTCGTCCATGTACGCGACCGACGTGGCCCGCATGATCGAGGCGCCGATCTTCCACGTGAACGGCGACGACCCCGAGGCCGTCGTCCGCGTCGCGCGGCTGGCCTTCGAGTTCCGCCAGGCGTTCAACAAGGACGTGGTCATCGACCTCATCTGCTACCGCCGCCGCGGCCACAACGAGTCCGACAACCCGGCCTTCACGCAGCCGCTGATGTACGACCTGATCGACAAGAAGCGCTCGGTGCGCAAGCTCTACACCGAGTCCCTCATCGGTCGCGGCGACATCACGCTGGAAGAGGCCGAGCAGGCGCTCCAGGACTTCCAGGGACAGCTGGAGAAGGTCTTCGCGGAGGTCCGCGAGGCCGCCACGCAGCCCGCGGTCGCCGCGCCGGCCTCCCCGGCCACGTCCGCCGTCTTCCCGGTCGCCGTGAACACCGCGATCTCGCAGGACGTCGTCAAGCGGATCGCCGAGTCCCAGGTCACCATCCCCGAGGGCGTCACCGTCCACCCGCGTCTGCTGCCGCAGCTGCAGCGCCGCGCGGCGATGATCGACGACGGCACCATCGACTGGGGCATGGGCGAGACCCTCGCCTTCGGCTCGCTGCTGATGGAGGGCACTCCGGTCCGGCTGTCCGGCCAGGACTCCCGCCGCGGCACCTTCGGCCAGCGCCACGCGGTCCTCATCGACCGGGAGACGGGCGAGGACTACACGCCCCTCCTCTACCTGTCGGACGACCAGGCCCGCTACAACGTCTACGACTCGCTGCTCTCCGAGTACGCGGCCATGGGCTTCGAGTACGGCTACTCGCTGGCCCGCCCGGACGCGCTGGTCCTCTGGGAGGCCCAGTTCGGCGACTTCGTCAACGGCGCGCAGACCGTCGTCGACGAGTTCATCTCCTCGGCCGAGCAGAAGTGGGGCCAGACCTCCGGCGTCACGCTGCTCCTCCCGCACGGCTACGAGGGCCAGGGCCCGGACCACTCGTCCGCGCGTCCCGAGCGCTTCCTCCAGATGTGCGCGCAGGACAACATGACGGTGGCCATGCCCACCCTCCCGTCGAACTACTTCCACCTCCTGCGCTGGCAGGTCCACAACCCGCACCACAAGCCGCTCATCGTCTTCACCCCGAAGTCGATGCTGCGTCTGAAGGCTGCGGCGTCGAAGGCGGAGGAGTTCACGACCGGTTCGTTCCGTCCGGTCATCGGCGACAGCACGGTGGACCCGAACGCGGTCAGCAAGGTCGTCTTCTGCGCCGGCAAGGTCTACTACGACCTGGAGGCCGAGCGCGAGAAGCGCGGCATCACGGACACCGCGATCATCCGCATCGAGCGGCTGTACCCGCTGGCGGGCGCGGAACTCCAGGCGGAGATCGCCAAGTTCCCGAACGCGGCGAAGTACATCTGGGCCCAGGAGGAGCCGGCGAACCAGGGTGCGTGGCCGTTCATCGCGCTGAACCTGATCGACCACCTCGACCTGGCGGTCGGCGCGGACGTCCCGGCGGGCGAGCGCCTGCGGCGCATCTCGCGCCCGCACGGCTCGTCCCCGGCGGTGGGCTCCGCGAAGCGCCACCAGGCAGAGCAGCAGCTCCTGCTGAACGAGGTCTTCGAGGCGTAACCGCCCCGCGGCACCACGGAAGGCCCGGCCCCCTCAGGGGGTGCCGGGCCTTCCGGCCGTTCGGACGGCTCCTCTCTCGGGCCGTCAGGGGGCAAGCTGTCGGCGCCCGTTCATCCGAGGTCGGTACGCTGGCCGAATGATTCGGACCGTCGTTCTGGACATCGGCGAGACCCTCACGCGAGACGATCGCTACTGGGCGGCATGGGCGGACTGGCTCGGCGTGCCCCGGCACACCCTTTCCGCACTGGTGGGTGCCGTGGTCGTGGACGGCCGGGACAATGCGGACGCCATCCGCCTCCTGCGCCCGGGCATCGACATCACCGCCGAGTACGCCGCCCGCGAGGCCGCGGGACGCGGCGAACGGCTCGAAGAGAACGACCTCTACGAGGACGTCCGTCCGGCCCTGACAACACTCCGGGCCACCGGAGTGCGGGTGGTCGTCGCGGGCAACCAGAGCCCACGGGCCGGTGACCTGCTGCGTGCGCTCGACCTACCGGCGGACCTCGTCGTCACATCGGGCGAGTGGGGCGTTTCCAAGCCTGCGCGCGCCTTCTTCGACCAGGTGCTGGCGGTGTCCGGCAGCCCCGCCGACGAGACCCTGTACGTGGGCGACCACCCGGCCAACGACATCCACCCGGCGAGAGCCGCATGCCTGCGCACGGCCCACATCCGACGTGGCCCCTGGGGTCACTGGTGGGCAGACGCCCCCGAGGTCCGGGCCGCCGCAGACTGGTCGATCGACTCCCTCACCGAACTGCCCGGCATCGTCAGGCAGTAAGGGCTGTTCGCGGTACGCCCACCGCTCTGCAGGGTACGGTCCGGGCATGGCCGAACACATCGGGCAGCGCATCGCCGCCAGGCGGCGAGCCCGACGCATGACGCAAGCGGACCTCGCCCGCGAAGCCCACGTCTCACTCCCCGTGATCAACGGCTGCGAACGAGGCGTCCGTTCACCCGGCCCGTCCACGCTGGAAGCGATCGCCGCAGCACTCGGCGTGGACGCGTCCCGTCTCGATCCGGCGTACGTCGGCACCGGCCGCCGCGTGCACGCCGCGCTCCCGGCGATCTCTGCGGCGATTGCCGGGTACGAGCTCCCGCCGGACGCAGCCGGCAGGCCGCTGGACCAGTTGCGGAACGACATCGCTGCCGCTGTCGGCTTTCGCCTCGCAGCCCAGTACGGCCTGATCGCGGCGCAGGGACCCGAGCTTCTCGGAGACGCGCTGGCGTACCTGCACTCAGCCTCCGGCGCTCAGACCGAGGAAGCGGCGCGCCTGGTCGTGGCGGCAGCGCGGACGGTTGATGCGGTGGCCTACAAATTCGGCGCTCACGACCTCTCGGCCCGGCTGATCGACCTGATGCGGTGGGCGGCCGGACACTCCACGGATCCGGACCTGAGCGCCTCGGTCGCTTATGTACGCGCTGAGACCTTCCTTGCCGCCCACGCTTACAGGGTCGGCCACCTCGCAATGGAGCAAGCCCTCGGCGTGGCTCCTGCACCGAACACCGAGCGGTCGACGGCGACCCTCGGCGCACTGCACATGCGGACCGCCGTCCTCGCTGCACGGGCAGGCAGCGCGGACGCCGCCTACGCCCATCTGGACAAGGCGCGGACACTGGCCCAGGGCCTCCCCGAGGGCATCTACCTCGGCACCTCGTTCGGGCCGTCCAATGTTCGCATCCACGAGGTGGCCGTCTCGGTGAGCCTCGGCCACGACCACATCGGCCATGCCCTGGACATCGCCCGTGTGTGGAGCCCGGGCCGAGAGATCCCTGCAGAGCGCCGATCCGGATTCTGGATCGAGGCGGCACGTGCACAGCTGTGGTCCGGCAACCCCGACAAGGCCTTCGACTGCCTCAAGGAAGCCCGCACGCACGCGCCGCAGCATGTACGCGAGCACCCGTGGGCCAGAGAGGACATCGGAAAGATCCGCCGAATCAAGCGGGCTGACGCCGCGTCACTGATGTCCTACGCCGAATGGATCGGTGCGATCTGAGCCTTCGGCAGGGATACAGCCTGCATCCCTTGCGGTACTCGTAACGGAACACCATCTGTCAGCCCGCACACCGACAGATGGGAGGGCTCGTGACTCAGCACGTCGAAGGCCCCAAGCCGGACCACCCTTGGCCGATCACGCACTGCCCTCGCCGGCTCGGCGGACAGGAGACCTCCTCCCTCCAGGAGCCGTCCGATGACTGACCGGTACGAAGACGTCCCTCATCGCCTGCTGCGACGCCGAGTACGAGATGTCGCGTCCGGCACCGAAGGAGTGCTGATGGCCGTGGTCAACGAGGACGTGTCGGACTCCGTCCACCCGCACTGGATGGAACTGGCCTACATCCGAGCCGCCTCGGGCCGCGAGTTCACCACAGCAGTCGCCAACGTCGAGCCGGCCGAATGACCAACCCCGTCCGACGGTGCGCCGCCATCACCGAGGAGCGCGTAGCGATCTGACGCGTCCAGGCCGCCCGGCAGGCCGCCGTCCCCATCTGACCTCCGCGTGACGGGACTTCGGCCGCCCCGGACCCGGGATTCGATGCAGATGGGCCCCGCCCCGGGAGCCGGCCAACTGGGCACCTGCCCGCTCATCGCTGATGTCCCCGCCCCTGAAAAGGAACGACCGGCCCGTTCCTTCGGGGGTTTCCCGGCAGTCTTCGACTTTCCGGGGCGGGATGGGCGGTCAAGGGTGGCCGAAGGCCATCGCGAAGCGACGCGACCGAAGGGAGCGCCCTTGAGGGGCCGGCCCGACACGGAGAGACGATGGGACTGACGGGAAACCCCCATGAGCGGCTCTGATCCCGGCCGAGCGGCTCCCGCCGACCGAAGCCGGCCATTCCAGTCGGGTCCCGGCAGAGCTCGCCGACACCCGACCCCGCCCGACAGGCCATCGGCCCTCACCCCTCCGCCGTGGAGGGCGGGTGGGCAGCCGCCGACCGCGAGCGGTGGGGCTGAGGGGGTGAAGACCCCGCGTGCGTGGGCCCGTACCGTCCCCCTACGGCTGCGGCTCGAAGTCCCAGTACGGCCTGGTCTGTTGCTTCGCCGAGATCGTGTGGACGTGCTGCGCGCCCAGCGTGCGGGTCAGGCCCTTGATGCCCGCGTCCTCGTGTTTGGCCGCCTCCTCGTACTCCCGTACCGACCGGAGGTCCGCCGCCAGGGCGATCTGGGCGCTCAGGGCCATCGGGTGGTCCGGGCCCAGGACCCGCTCGGCCGCGCGCAGCGTCTCCCGGCTCAGGTCCAGCGCGTCCTCCAGCCGCCCGGTGATGTTGCGGTGGCCGGTGGCGTTGAGGGCGCAGCCCAGGGTCCAGGGATGCCGGTCGCCGAGCGCGCCCCGCATGCCGACCAGCGCCTGCTCCGCCAGGGAGAGGGCCTCCGCGCGTTCGCCCTGCGCCCGCAGGACGAGGCCGAGGTTGCCGACCGTGCCGATGCTGTACGGGTGGGCGAGGCCGAGCTGGGACTGGTAGCCGCGGACCACGTCCTCGGAGATCCGGCGGGCCTCGCCGATGTCCCCGTACTCCCTGAGGTAGGTGGCGTAGTCGGAGGCGACCATCAGGGTCCAGGGGTAGTCGGCCCCGAAGACCCTGGTCGCCCGCTCCCACACGGTCCGCAGCCGCAGGCCCGCGCCGGGGATGTCCCCGGAGCGGCGCAGGCACATCCCCAGGTTGTGCTCGGCGCGCAGGGTCTGGGGGTGTTCCAGGCCCAGCACCTGGGTGTTGATCTTCACGCCCTGTTCCTGCCGGGTCTGGGCCTCGTGGTAGCGGCCCATCAGCCGCAGCCCCATGGCGCAGGCGATCCCGGAGGACAGGGTGGAGATGTGATGGGTTCTGAGGACCCGTTCGCGGCGGCGCAGGGTGTCCAGGTCGAGGTCGTAGGCGTCCTGGTAGCGGCCGAGGAGGCGGTAGGTGGCTGCCAGGTTGTTCTGGGCGGCGAGGGTGGTGGAGTCGTCCTCGCCGAGGAGTTCACGGTAGGTGGCCAGACAGTGCTCGAAGATCTCGCGGGCCGGTTCGAAGCGGGCGATGCACAGCAGGACCCCGCCGTACGAGCTGGTGGCGCGCAGGGTTTCCAGGTCGCGGTCGCCGCGTTCCCCGGCGAGCCGGTCGGCGCGGGCGCGGGTGAGGGTCTCGGCACGCCGGAACAGGCCGAGGTTGCGCAGGGCTTCGCCGTACTGGTAGCTGAGTTCGCGGACCTTGGGGTGGTCCTCGCCGAGCAGGGCGCGCCAGATCAGGTCGGTCTCCTCGGACAGGCGCAGGCAGGTGCGGTACTCCCCGGCGAGGACCAGGTAGCGCAGGCAGTGCAGCAGGAAGTTCTGGATGCGCGGGTTGCTGCTGGTGAGCACCCCGGAGGTGGCCAGGTGCGGAACGAGTTCGGCGTACCGGGGCCACAGGCGAGCGTCCGAGGGGCGGCCCGGGTCGGCGGCGGCGAGGACCTGGCGTACGGCGCGTGCCAGCGGTTCGGCCTCCGGCTCGGAGAGGTTCTCGCGGACGATGCCGTGGACCATGCGGTGCAGCTGTACGGTCTCCAGCCCGCTGCCGCCCTCCTCCACGGCCAGGTCGGAGTACTCCAGCCGCACCACGGAGAACTGGACGAGTTTGTTGAGGGCGGCGTTCCAGCGGATCTGGTCGTTGATCAGTCCGGCGAGCTGTTCGGGCACGTCGTCGGCGGGGAATTCGCGCAGCAGCCGCAGTGGCACCGGGCCGGGTGCGAAGAAGACGAACAGCCGGAGCAGGGCGAGGGCGTCGGGGAAGTTCTCCCGGACGTTGTTGAGCAGTATGGCGAGGGCGGTGGGGAAGGGCAGGGGGTAGTCGTCGGAGACCGTGACGGCCTCGTGGGAGTCCATCCGGTGCTGCAGCAGGACGAGGTAGTCGCCCACCGGCAGCGGGGAGTCGGCGAGCCAGCCGGCGGTCTGGTCGAGGGCGAGCGGGTAGTCCTCCAGGGCGTCGGCGAGCAGGTCGGCCTCTTCGGCGGTCAGGCGCAGGGCCCGGCGGCGGATGAAGGTGATCGACTCGGGCCGGGCATAGAGCGGGACCTCGACCAGGCTGGTGTGCCGGGCGGCCCACTCGCGGTTGCGCGAGGTGATGATGACGTCGCCCGCGCCGGAGGGCAGCAGGTCGATCAGGTCGTCCGGGTTGTCGCAGCCGTCGAAGACCATCAGCCAGCGGCCGTACGGGTTTCCGCGCCGCAGCGCTTCGAGGACGGCCCGGATCTGCTCGCCGTAGCTGCCCGCCCCGCGCGGCAGCCCGAGCGCCGGCGCCAGGTCGGCGAGGCGTTCGCGCAGCGTGGGCCGGTCCTCGGCGGGCACCCACCACACCACGTCGTACTCGGAGGCGAAGCGGTAGGCGTATTCGGTGGCGACCTGGGTCTTGCCGACGCCGGAGAGCCCGAGCAGGGTGACGGTGGACGCGCCGGGCGGGGCCTCGGTCAGTGCTTCGCGCAGGGTGCCGATGACGTCGTTGCGGCCGGTGAAGCGCGGGTTGCGGCGCGGGACGCGGCCCCAGATCTCCGGCGGGTCGTTGGGGAAGCGCGGGCCGCGGCGGCCGGTCTCGGTGCCGATCCGGTCGGTGGGCAGCTCCAGGCGGCGCAGCACGCGGTACTCGGCCTCGTACGCGTCCAGGCCCCACAGGTCGGTCTTCTCCAGTACGGCGACGGCGCTGGGCAGCGGGGCGTCGGTGAGGCAGACCGCCGCGAACCGGTCGGGGTGGCGGTCGGTGACGGCGCGCAGGGCGGTGTTCCACTCCTCCTCGGTGTGGGTGCCGGCGGAGAAGTAGCGTTCGCTGAGGACGAGGAGGACGCGGCTGCCGGAGCGTGCCAGGTCGTCGAGGGCCTGGCCGATGCCGGGACTGCTCTGCGGGTCCCAGCGCTGGAGGGCGACGCGGTGGCCGTGCTCCTCCAGGCGGTGGGCGATCCACACCGCCCAGGGGCGGTTGAATCCCGCGAAGCTGATGACGAAGCGCTGCGGCCGGGGCGGCGGCTGCGCCGCCGGTTCACGGTCCTGCCGACTACCGGTGGTCATTCGGCCGTCTCCCTGGAATCCGGGCGATGGACGGGCTTGAAAGGTACCGCAGCGGACGGTCCGTCAGCCTTGTGCGAACGGGGCGAGTTCGGGATGTGCCTCGCACCAGGCGCGGCGTTCCCGGTCGACGGCCCGGCGGGCCGCGGCGTGCTGGTCGCCCGGCGGCGGCAGGTCGTCCATGGCGCGCTCGGCGGCTCCCATCGCGTCGGTGAACTCCCGTCCCGCGATGGTCAGTCGCTCGTGCGCCCGCAGGACGGGCAGGACCGCGGCCACCTGGGCACGGATCCGGGCGTGCTGGGCCCAGGCCCCGCGGGCCCCGTAGAGGGCGGCGCGCTGCCAGTACCCGGCGAGGGCCAGGTGGGCGTAGGCGCCGTGCAGCAGGCCCTCCAGGGGGCGGGGGTCGCTGCGCCAGGGGGCCCAGTGACGGGGCGTGTGGTCCGCGGTGTGCAGGGTCACGACGTCGGCGAGGGCGGTCAGCTTGCCGTGCTGGACCTCGTGGACGAGGGTGGCGGCGAGCGCGGGCGGCGCCTGTGCGCGGGCCAGTACGGATCCGGCGGCCGCGGGGAGGGTGGCACCGCTGGAGCGGGAGGCTCCGGCCAGCGGTACGACGGAGCGCAGCAGTTGGACGGTCTCCTCGGCGCGGATGGTGTCGTAGCGGTGGAGCAGGGTGAGCGCGCCGGACCACTGAGTGTCCCACCGCTTGTGCCCCTTGGCGGTGAGCCGGCGGGCGGGGCGGACCGGGGCCGGCTGGGCGGGGCCCGGCGCCCGGTAGGGGTCGAGGTCGTCGAGGGCGGTCCGGCCGCCGGGCAGGGTGTGCAGGGGCACGGTGGCGGGGTCGTCGGGGTCCCAGGAGCGCTCGGTGAGGGCGAGCGGACCGGGTCGGTCAGGGCGCAGCAGTCCGAGGGTGGGCAGGACCAGCCGGCCGTGCAGGGGCCGCAGGGTGCGGGTGAAGGCGATCCCGGCGCGCAGTGCGGCGGCCGCGGCGAGGGCGCCGAGGTGTCCGAGGTCGGGCGGGGGGCCGTACGGGGCGTGCAGTCGGCGCAGGGTCTCCTCGGCCCACACCCCGGTGGCCGGGTAGTGCAGTACGTCGTGCACGGCGCCCGCGTCGTGCCGTTCGGCCTCCTCCAGCAGGGCCCAGTGGTCGGCGGCCTCGCCGGACCGGCCGCCGGGGGCGGCGTCGAGGACCGCCCGCAGCAGGAGCAGGCGTTTGGAGCGGCGTACGTCGCGGACCAGCCGGGTGCCTTCCGGGGACGGCTCGGTGGAGGCGAGGGCGCGCAGGGTGGGCGAGGAGACGGTGAAGGCGGCGAGGGCGGCGGTCATGAGGCGACCGCCGGGGGGCGGGCGACGGTGGTGGCCTGTGCCGCGGCCCGCTGGACGGCGGCGGCCACGTGCCGGATCAGCGCCTGGAGGTCGGCGCAGTACACGGACGGCTGGCGGAAGCCCTCGCCGGCGCGGTAGCGGTGCGGGTAGTGCCCGCCGCCGCACACCTCGACCAGTTCGCAGGCGCGGCACCGGGCGGCGAGCGCGTCCCGGCCGAGCTGGCGGGCGGCGAGTCCGGGGTGGTCGAGGAGCTGGTCGAAGCTGTGGGTGTCGAGGGTCATCCCGGTCGCGGCGGCGCCCTCGTACGCGGATTTCAGTGAGTCGGCCTGTTCGATGGAGCCGTCGGTCTCGATCACGGCGGTGGCGGCGGGCGTGAGCCCGAGGGTCTCGGTGGCGGCGGGCAGGCCGAGCAACAGGGCGATGATCTCCTCGAAGAGCCGGATCCGGGTGCTCCCTACGCCGTCGTGCCACCAGCGCTCGAAGACGGCGAGGAGCCAGTCGGCGTACGGGGTCCGGTCCGGGTGGTGGCCGGGGGGCGGGGCGCTCCAGTTCGCGAGCGGCAGGAGCAGCCCGATGCTGGGCGGGGTGAAGGCGAGGAGCGACTCGTACGTCTCCACCGGGTCCTGGCCGAGATCGACGACGCACAGCACCCCGGCGTAGCTCTGCGGGTGCCGGGCCAGCAGCCGCAGGCCGCGGGCGGCTGCGCCGAAGCCGGGCCGTCCGGCGTGGTCCACCCGCCGGGTGTTGTGCGCGGGCAGTCCGCCGTCGAGGCTGACGCCGACGCGGATCCCGGCGGCGGCCAGGGCGGCGAGGCGGCCGCGGGTGAGCAGGGTGCCGTTGGTCTGGACCGTGGCGGTGACCCGGGTGCGGGGGGCGGCGCCGGCCACGGCGGCCCGTACGGCGTCGACGGGCGCGGCCAGGGCGGCGGGGGCGGTGAGCAGCGGTTCGCCGCCGTGCAGGACGAGGTCGACCCGGGGCAGGTCGTGGGCGGCGGCGTGCTCGGCGATCCGCTGCGCGGCGCGGGCGGCGGTGGCGGGGGTCATTGCGGGCGGCTGGTCGCGCCAGCCCTGGTCGGCCATCTCGTAGACGTAGCAGTAGGTGCAGGCGAGGTTGCAGCGGCTGCGGGTCTTGAGGACGAACTGCCGTACGGGGTGAGGCCGGTGGCCGGCGGCCCGCGCGGCGGCCACGTCGAGCCGCAGGTAGGGCCAGGGCGCGTACCGGGCGTGGCGCAGCCGCTGGGCGGCGGCGTCGTGGCGCGGGGCGGCCGGAACGGCCGGTGCGTCGTGCGCGGCCGGGCCGCCGTGCACGGGCCTCTCGTCATGCGGGGCCGGGGCGGCAGGTGCGGGCGGGACGGCGGGTGCGGGTGGGGTGGGGCTGCCCGGGGTGGGCAGCGGGGGGTCGTTCGCGACCGCTCGCCCCATCGCCGCACCTCCTCCCCCGGCCACCGGCCGGGGACACCCCGGCGGACGGTCCATCCCTGCCCTGGGGACGGTCCCGGCTAACGGCGGAAAGTGGTCAACTCGGTTTCAAGGTGGGGCGGATCAGGCGCGTTCAGGCACGGCGCGATCAGGCCACGCTGGAGTCGAAGGCGTTGAGGATCTCCGCGGGATGGGTCACCCGCTCGACCATGCCCTCGATCACCCGGGCCAGCACGGGATGGTCGATCCCGCGCAGCGCCGCAAGGTCCAGCCCGGAGAGATCCGGCAGCCGCCCCGGGCATCCCGGGGTCGCCGCCGCCACTTCCTGCTGCTTCGTCACCATGTGCCGCCGGGCCCCCTGTCGCGTCGCACACCGGATGGTCCACTTCCTTTTCCCGCCGACCGGTCCGCGGAAACAGCGGTCCCCGGTCGCGGCCGCGCCCGCGGCGCGGGCGTCAGAGCCCGGCCTCCAGAGTCCGGATCCGGGCCCGGACCGACTCCGAGCGCCCTGCGGCGCCCTCGCGGGTCCGCGTCCACAGCTCCAGCGCCGAGCGGTACGCGTCCAGGGCCGCGCGGGGCCGGGCCAGGCGCTCCAGCACCTCCCCGCGCAACTCCTGTACGCGGGCTGCCAGCTGGACGCCGGTGTCCTCGCGCTCCTCCACGTCGGCCTCCAGCGCGGCCCGCCAGGCCCGCCGGTAGGAGTCCGCCGCCCGGTCGAGGCGGTCCAGCGCCCGGGTGTGGCCGTGAATCTCCTGCTGCACGTCGCCGTGGTCCCGCCAGGCGCGGGCCTGTTCCAGCGGGCTCCGGCTGTGCCGGACGGCCAGCTCCAGCAGGTACTCGGCCTCCCGCAGGTCCACCGCGTCGCCCTCGTACGTGTGCCGCAGCCGGAGCCCGGTGGCCAGCCGCAGCAGCCGGTGGGCCGACCCGGGGTCGGACTGCGGGACCGCGGCCCGGCTCTCGCGCAGGACGCGTACGGCGGCCCCGGTGAACCGCCGGCCGTCGGCGGCCCGGGCCCGCTCCAGGAGCACCTCGCCCCACTCGGGCAGCAGTTCCCCGAAGGCCTCCCCGTCGCGGGGGATCAGCCGCCGGGCCCGGCCGTACGCCTCGGCCGCGTCCTCCAGTGCCGCCGGGTCGCCGTCGCGGGCGTACCGCTCCCGGTGCACGCGCGCGAGGCACACCAGGGCGGCCACCCTCAGCTCCGGTTCCCCGCCCGCCTGCGCCAGGGCCGCGTCCAGCTGCCCGGCGGCCTCCTCCAGCCGGCCGGGGAGGTGGCGCAGCGCGTCGGCCAGCTCCACCCGCACCCGCGCGGTGCTGCCCGCGCCGGTCCGTCCGGGGGCGGCCGGTGGGGTGTCCAGGGCCGTCGAGAGGCGGGCCGCGGCCTGTTCGGCCAGGGCCGTGCGCTCGGCCGGGTCCGGGGTGCGGGGCAGCATGGCCAGCAGGACGCGGCCCAGGGCCAGGTGCAGCTCCGCGTACGGGGACGGGCCCGCTCCGCCGTCCCCGCCGCCGTCGCCGTCGCCGTACCCGCCGGGGGCCGCGGCGGTGTCCGTGCCGGGCACGGGGCCCGCCAGGGGTTCGAGGGCCGCGCGGGCCTCGCGGAGCGCGCCGGCGTCGTCCCGCAGCCCGCTCAGCCGGATCAGGGTCTCGGCCCGCCGCACCGCGCAGTCCCGCCGCAGTTCGGGGTCGGCCGCGGCGCCCGCCGCCGCGAACTCCAGGTCCGCCGCCGCGAGCAGCTCCGCGTCCGGTCCCGAGGCCAGCGCCCGCTCGTACAGCACCCGGCCGAGCACGGCTCCCGCCTGCGCCGTCCGCAGCCCGGTCACGGCCCGTTCCGCCTCGGCGAGGAGCTCCGGGTCCTGCTGGGCCGTCCACAGCCGCAGCAGGGCTCCCGCCAGTTCGGTCTCCGCCTCCTCCGGCGGATCGCCGGGCCCGGCCGGGGCGGTCACCGCCCTCCGGAGCACCGCCACCGCCTCGTACAGTGCCCGCGCGCCGCCGTCCCCGTCGGCGTCGGC
This sequence comes from Streptomyces sp. NPDC054932, assembly GCF_053610205.1. Taxonomy (NCBI): domain Bacteria; kingdom Bacillati; phylum Actinomycetota; class Actinomycetes; order Kitasatosporales; family Streptomycetaceae; genus Streptomyces; species Streptomyces sp. NPDC054932. The sequence continues at coordinate 26,044 of NZ_JBSGXU010000008.1, forward strand.
GTCCGCGAGCCGGTCCCGGGCGGCGCGCACCGCCCCGGCCCTGGCGGGCACCGGGGCCGGGGCGGGCCGGCGTACCGCCGGGCCCTCCTCGGGCATCCCGGGCAGGTAGCGCCGTACGACTTTGGCCGAAACCTGTGCGAAGGCCTGCGGGAGCCGTCCCTCGGGCATCCGCTCGGCGTCCTCGGGGCCGGGGTCCGGGGCCGTCGGCGGCGCCCCGGTCAGCTGGGAGACGGCGAGCGCGGGGAAGTTCCGTACGCCGCGGCCGAAGTGCGCGAGCATGTACTCCGAGCAGTGCTTGAGCACCAGCGCCGCCTCGTCCCGTCCCAGCGGCCCCAGCAGCACGTCCTGCACCCCGGGGACGAACTCGTACCAGTGCCCCGGCCCGCTGCGCCGCAGCAGCCCGCTCAGCAGCACCTCCGCCAGGTCGGAGGGCTCGGAGTCCGGCAGCATCGTGCGCTGCACCAGCCGCATCACCGGCAGCGTCAGCGGCGCCGCCGACAGGTACACCGCGAGCTGCAGGGCCCGGGGCGCGGCCGAGGACCGGAAGCGCGCCACCAGCTCGCGCGGCGGCCGTACGGCACGCGGCGGCGGCAGCGGCGCGGTCGGATGGTCGGGCAGTACCCGGCCCACCTCGGCCGGTACGGGCCCGGCGGCGATCCCGGCCAGGAGCCGGGCCCATGCCCCGAGGGCGGTCGGACTCGGCGGCAGCACCGGCACCGTCAGCCCTCCCCCGGGCCGCCCGGGCAGCGGCGGCCGGTCCGGCCGGAAGGCGAGCCTGCGCGCGCCGCCCTCCAGCCGGGTGAGCGTGCCCCGCTCGGTCGGCAGCCAGCTGCGCCCCCACAGCCGCTGCGGCAGCGGCTGGACGACGGTGCACGGGGCGCACTCGGCCCACCGGTGCAGCAGCCGCTGCGCCGTGCCCTCGCGCCACAGCGGCCCGGCGCAGTCGGAGACCACCATGGTCAGGGCCCGGCCGGTCGGGTCCCGCAGCTGGTCCCCCGAGCGCAGGCCGGAGCCGGGGTCGCCGCTGCGCCCGAGGGCCGCCGTGCCGTCCGCGAGGCGGTGCAGGTAGTGCACCTGGACGTCGCGGAAGGCACCCAACCGCTCGCACACGGACCGCAGTTCCTCGAACATGTCCTGCCAGACGGCCATCGACGGGGACGCGTCCATCACCAGCCGCACGGTCGCCTCGCGCCGGCTCTCCGGCCGGAGCACCGGGATGACCGGTCCGAGGGCCCTCGCGCTCGCGTCGGCGGTGGCCTGTTCGTCGATGACCAGCCGGGTGGGCGGGCCGGGCGGGCGGTGCCGCTGGAGGGCGCGCAGGGCGCGCTGGATGTCCAGGATGCGGGGCAGCGCGGCGGCTCCCGGCACCCGTACGGGCACTCCGTACTCCTCGGGAGAGTCCCCCGGCCGTTCCCCCTCGGCGCCGTCGGGGCGGGCCGCGCCGGGCGCGTAGAGCCCGACCGGGTCCTCGGCCTCCGCGTCCGCCCGTACGGGTTCCGCGGTCTCCTCGGCGGTCTCCTCGGCGTCGGTGTCCGGGCCGCCCGGCTCCTGGGCGCCCGGGGAGGTCTGCCCGGGCCGGCGGATGTGGCCGGCCAGCCACAGGGCGTCGGCGAGTTCCTCGGCGGACGGGTCGAGCCCCGCGGCGCGCAGCAGCGCGGCCAGTTCACGGACGCCGGACGGTCCGGCGGAGGCCACGGCCGATCACCTCGGACGGTCGAGGCGCTGGATGAGCAGGTCCGCGAGGTCCTCCCGGGTGGGCGGGGCGGCGTAGTGGGTCAGGTACACGGCGTTGAGCAGCTGGTCGGCGGCGACCAGTTCGGACTGGGAGCGGCTGAGGAACTCCCGGATCAGGTCGGCCCCGAGGCGGGCGGCCTCCTCGCCGAGGTGGGCGCGGACCATGGTGGCGAGCCGTTTCTCGCCGGGCTGGCCGAGCTTGAGCTGGATGCAGCGGCGCAGCAGGGCGGCCGGGAAGTCCCGTTCCCCGTTGCTGGTCAGGATGATGAAGGGGAAGGCCCGGCAGCGGACGCGGCCGCCGCGGACGGTCACCTTCGTCCCGTCGTCGGTGAGCACCCGCACCTCGGGCTCGCTGTCGGCGACCCGTTCCAGCTCGGGGAGCGCGAACTCCCCTTCCTCCAGCACGTTCAGCAGGTCGTTGGGCAGGTCGATGTCGCTCTTGTCGAGCTCGTCGATGAGGAGCACGCGGGGCCGGGCGGTCGGCAGCAGGGCGGTGCCCAGCGGCCCGAGCCGGATGTACTTCCCGATGCCGGGGGCGGTTGCGGGGCCGGCGGCCGTGGTGGAGCCGGGGGGCGTGCCACAGCCTGCGGCAGGGCCGCCGCCCGCGGCGATCTGCACGTCCTGCAGCCGGGCCAGGGCGTCGTACCGGTAGAGCCCGTCCTGGAGCACGGTCCGCGACACCACCGGCCAGCGCAGCACCCGCCCGAGCTTCAACTCGTGGGCGACGGCGTGCGCGAGGGTCGACTTCCCGGTTCCGGGAAAGCCGGTCACCAGCAGCGGCCGCCGCAGGTACAGCGCCGCGTTGATGGCCTCCAGCTCCTCGGGCTCGGGCCGGTGCAGTTCGGCGGCCTGCCGGTGCGCCCCGAGCCGCCGGGCGACGTTGCCGTCGGTGACCCGGGCCGGGCCGTCCGCCTCCGTCACGGGCCCGCCGTCGAAGTCCCGCCAGGGCGGCGGGTCGGGCAGGGCGTCGATCCCGTCGTGGGGCTCACCCACCCCGCGGTATATGAGCCACTCGTCATTCATGATGCTCCCTCCCTCGCGTCCGCCGCCCGGATCGTCCGTCCGCGTCATCCGTTCCCGCCGTCATCCGCTCGCGCCGCCCGTTCACGTCCGCCGCCCGTTCACGTCCGCCGCCCGGGCCGGCCGCCCGGGTCCGCCGGGCCCGGCCCCGTCACAGGTCGCCCTGCAGCGGCTCTTCGTCGGGCAGCGGCCGCGCCGGGTCCTCCCACACCAGCCCCGTCCCGGCGGCCCAGTAGGCGTCGGGGTCCGCCCCGTACGCCCGTCCCCGCAGGTGCTGCAGGCGCACCGGCAGCACCTCCGCCCGCCCGGCGTCGGCCAGTTCCTCCCGCAGCCCGCGGTGGAAGGGTGCGCACGAGGCCCCCGGCTCCGGCGGAGGCCGGCGGGTCACCACCACCCCGTATCCGGCTTCCCGTACCGCGTGCAGCGAGCCGAGCGTGGGCTCCTGGTCCGCCGCCCGGCAGTGCACCGGCACGGTGTTGTCGGGCAGTCCCGTCAGCCACTCGGTGGCGGGGCTGCGCGGGCGCCCCCCGGCGCAGTCGGCCCGTTCGTCCAGCAGCGGTCCCGTCTGCACCCGGGTCCACCGGGCGGCAGCATCGGTGCCCTCACGGTCGGCGGGGTGCTCCCTCGCCCCGCCCGGGTCCGCCCCGCCCGGGTTCGGCACGCCCGGGTTCGGCACGCCCGGGTCCGCCACGCCCGGGTTCGGCCGACGGGGGTTCGATCCTGCGGGATGACGCAGCACCACCGGCCGCTGCACGCCCAGCGGTACGCCGCCCACCACCACCCATTCGTCCACCGCCAGCCCGAACAGCGCGGGGGCCACGGCCACTTCGAGCAGGGCCGCCGCCTCGTGGGTGTCGCACCGCCGGAAGCCCTCGGCGAGCGGGACCCGTAACGCCTCCGGCAGACCCGCCAGGGTGGCCCGTACGCCCGAGTCCACCGGCGTCACCCGCCCCGCGTGCGCGGGACCGGCGAGCACGGAGACCCGCCAGTCGTAGACGTCCTCCCAGCCGTGCGCCCACACCTCCAGCAGCACCGAGGCCCCGGGCGGCAGCCCGCCGGACCGCCGGGCCGGGCCGTGCACCGACCGCCCGGCCGAGGCCCGCCGGTGCCGCTCCCGCTCGGCGAGGCCCCGCTCGCGGCGCTCGCCGAGCTCCCGCCGCAGCGGCCGCCACAGCCGCTCGGCCGTGGCCCGGACCCAGTCCCACAGCTCCTCGTCCGCGCCCGGCGTGACCGGCTCCCGGTGGTCGGCCACGCTCACGTCCGTCGCGTACCGCAGCATCGCCGCGGCCTCCCCCGTCCCGCCGGGCGGGTCGTGCAGCAGGCCCAGCCCGTCGCGCCAGCTCAGCGGGGCCGGCGGCAGCGGGTCCGGCTCCTCCCCGCGCACCGCCTCGACCAGGGCGCGCACGACCTCGGAGGAGCCGGGCGGGGGCAGTTCGGCCAGCAGCCCGCACAGGGTGGTGCGCTCGCCGGGGGTGAGCCGGCCCCGGCCGGCGTACGGGTCGCCCTCCTCGGGCGGGAGCTCACCGTGCACGTCCGTCCAGGTCCGGCGGTTGTCGAGGTCGCTGAGGTGCTGGTCGTAGTGGTACAGGTCGTGGGCCTGCATGATCCGGCGGTAGAGCCCGACCCGGCCCCGCGCGGCCATCGGCAGGGTGCGCAGCTGCACGACGGATACGGCGAGCCCGCCGCCCCCCGTCTGCCGCCGGGCCTTGAGCACGCCGACGACCTCCCCGCGGGCCAGGTCCACGACGGGCCCGCCGGACATGCCGGGCTCGATCTCGTCGTCGTCGCCGAGCCGGATGGCCGCGCCGTTGCCCGCGGTGCCGCGCAGCCGGGTGGTGCGGCCGGTGATCTCGGGGGTGCCGAGGTCCTCGGTGCAGCCGAAGTAGGCGACCTCGTCGAAGCGTGGTCGGGAGCGGTCGGTCAGCCAGACGCAGGCGTGCGAGACGGGCGCCAGGACCCTGATCAGCGCCAGGTCGGGCAGGTCCCACAGCGCGTGCCGGCCGGGGCGCCGCTCCTCCAGCCGCTCGGGCAGTACGCATTCCACGCGGCCGGTGACCGTCCCGGTGAGGCTTCCCGCCGAGAAGGTGATGCCGACCTCGCGCCCCGTCAGACGCACCGCAGCACCCCCTTCGCCGACCACGTGCGCGCACGTCAGGACCCAGCCGGGAGCGATGAAGAAGCCGCTCCCCCACGTGGGACCGGTCCGATGACTGCGGGGGTTCTCATACCCGCCGGGCGGGGCGTGAACGCGTACGGTCGCCGCCTGGACGAGGGGTTCGAGGAGCTCGAAGGCGCGCGCGGCACCCGTCGTGCGCCCGTCCGTCATCCGCGCCCCCCGCTCGTTGGGCATCCAGGCTAGACCCGGTGACGGCGTGTGCGGGAGGTCTCACCGATAGGCGGATTATCCTGGCGGGAAACACCCCCTGCACACCCCCATCACGGCACGGAGCCCGACTTGTACTTCACCGATCGCGGCATCGAGGAGCTGGAGAAGCGGCGCGGCGAGGAGGAGGTCACCTTCGAGTGGCTCGCCGAGCAGCTGCGCACCTTCGTCGACCTGAACCCGGACTTCGAGGTCCCGGTGGAACGCCTGGCCACCTGGCTGGCCCGCCTGGACGACGACGAGGACGAGGACGAGGGCTGATCCCCCGCGGGCGACCTGCGGGACCTGTTGGACGCGAAGACGGAGAACGGCCCGACCGCTCGGTGCGGTCGGGCCGTTCTCGGTGTTCGCGCCGGCCGGTGCGGCGGGCGCGAACGGAAGGCAAGGGGCGCCCTGGATCAGGCGGCCTTGGTCTCCCAGAAGATGCGGTCGATCTCGGCGATGAGCTCAAGAGCCTTGGCGCCGGTCGCCGGGTCGTTCGACGCCTTGGCGGCCGAGAGGGCCTTCAGGGTGTCGTTGACCAGGGTGTGCAGCTGCGGGTACTTCTCGAAGTGCGGGGGCTTGAAGTAGTCGCTCCACAGCACCGAGACGTGGTGCTTGGCGAGCTCGGCGCGCTGCTCCTTGATGGTGATGGCGCGCGCGCGGAAGTCGGCGTCGTCGTTGGCCTGGTACTTCTCCTGCACGGCCTTGACGGACTCGGCCTCGATGCGGGCCTGGGCAGGGTCGTACACGCCGCACGGAAGATCGCAGTGGGCGGAGACCTTCGCCTTGGGGGCGAAGAGGCGGGAAAGCATGGAGTTTGTCCTCCTCGTGATCGTCTTCTCAAGGGGGAGATTACTCGCTGAACAACCGGATTTCGCGGGCGCCCCCGGGGGCTTAGGACAAAAGTCCAGGGTCGCGGCCGGACCGGTGAGCGAATGTACGGACCCGTGCGGCAGCATGCGAGGGTGATGAGGAGGACACGCATGGTGGAGAACGGGCGCCCGCGGAAGCGGTTCGGGGTGGTGGACGTGACGGGGGCGTCGATGGTCCCCACGCTGCTGAACGGGGACCAGCTGGTGGTCCGGTACGGGGCCGCCGTCCGGCCGGGTGACGTGGTGGTGCTGCGCCACCCCTTCCAGCAGGACCTGCTGGTGGTCAAGCGGGCGGTGGAGCGGCGGCCGGGCGGCAGCTGGTGGGTGCTCGGCGACAACCCGTACAACGAGACCGGCGACAGCACCGTCTACGGCCCGGTGCCCCGGGAGCTGGTGCTGGCGACGGCGGTGCTGCGCTTCCGGCCGCGCGAGGAGGATCAGCGCTCGCTCAGGGCCCGGCTGTCCTGGGCGGTCTCGGCGCTGCGCCCGCTGCGGGCGGACGCCTCAGCCTCCAGCCGCTTGCGGGCGCGGTAGGCGGCCACGTTCGCCCGGGTGGCGCAGCGGTCGGAGCAGTAGCGCCGGGAGCGGTTGGTGGAGGTGTCGAGGTAGGCGTTGCGGCAGGGCGCGGCCTGGCACAGGCCGAGGCGGTCGGGGCCGTGCTCGGTGAGGGCGAAGGCCAGGCCCATGGCCGCCATGGCGGCGTAGCCCGCAGAGGCGTTCGAGGGGTGCTCGGCGAGGTGGATGTGCCAGTCGGGGCGGCCGTCGTCGTCGAGGGTCTCGTGGCCGGACACCTGGGGGCTGATGGGGAACTCCATGAGCAGCGAGTTCAGCAGGTCGACCGCGAGGACGTGGTCGCCGCCGTCGGCGGCCTCGAAGACGGAGCGCAGGCGGCCGCGGACGTTGCGGAAGCGGGTGACGTCACCGTCGGTGACGCGGCGCGCCATCTGCTGGCTCGCGCCGAACAGGGCGCGGACGGCGTCCACCGAGGTGAGCGCGTCCTTGTTGCGGGCCGGCTCCTCGGTGTTGACCAGGCGCACGGCGAAGTCCGAGTAATGGGCCAGTTCCACTTGTAGTCCTTACGGCTGCGGCTTAAGGTCTCTGGTAACAGCTGAGACGTCTTCGAGGGTATTACGTATGAAGGGGTTCGGGGTGACGGATACGACCGGGGCGACGGGCACGACCGACTGGCAGGCCTGGCAGGACAGCTGGGACCGCCAGCAGGAGTGGTACATGCCCGACCGCGAGGAGCGGTTCCGGGTGATGCTGGACATGGTCGAGGCACTGGTGGGACCCACCCCCCGGGTGCTGGATCTCGCATGCGGTACGGGAAGTATTACGGACCGCGTCCTCAAGCGGTTCCCGGAAGCCACCAGTACGGGCGTCGATCTCGACCCGGCCCTGTTGACCATCGCCGGGGGCCACTTCGCGGGGGACGAGCGGGTCGGCTTCGTGACCGCCGACCTCAAGGACCCCCACTGGCGGGCCGCCCTGCCCCACGACACGTACGACGCGGTTCTGACGGCCACCGCCCTGCACTGGCTGCCGAGCAAGGAGCTGGCCGTCCTGTACGGGCAGCTCGCACCGCTGGTGGCCCCGGGCGGGGTGTTCATGAACGCCGACCACATGCCCGACCCGGCCACCCCCCGCATCAACGCCGCCGAGCACGCCCACCGGCACGCCGGCATGGACCGGGCCAGGGCGGCCGGGGCGGTGGACTGGCGCGAGTGGTGGGCCCTGGCGGGCGCCGACCCTGCGCTGACCGAGCAGGTGAAGCAGCGCTTCGAGATCTACGGGGAGCACGCGGACGGCGACACCCCCTCCGCGGCCTGGCACGCCGAGACCCTGCGCGCCGCGGGCTTCGCGGAGGCCCGTACGGTCTGGAGCTCCCCCTCGGACGCGCTGGTCCTGGGCCTGAAGCAGTGACCCTGAAATGACCGAGGGGCGGTACGGGATCCCGTACCGCCCCTCGTCCGTCCGCAGGTGCGGACTACAGCACCTTGGAGAGGAATGCCTTGGTCCGGTCGTGCTGGGGGTTGCCCAGGACGTCGCGGGGGTGGCCGGACTCGACGACGACGCCGCCGTCCATGAAGACGAGGTTGTCGCCGACCTCGCGGGCGAAGCCCATCTCGTGGGTGACCACGATCATGGTCATGCCCGACTCGGCGAGGTCCCGCATGACGTCCAGGACGTCACCCACCAGCTCGGGGTCGAGCGCCGAGGTGGGCTCGTCGAAGAGCATCAGCTTGGGCTCCATGGCCAGCGCGCGGGCGATCGCCACGCGCTGCTGCTGGCCGCCGGAGAGCTGGGTGGGGTAGTTCCCGCCCTTGTCACCGAGGCCGACACGGTCCAGGAGCTTGACGGCACGCTCGCGGGCCACCGCCTTGGACTCGCCCTTGACCATGACCGGGGCTTCCATGACGTTCTCGACGGCCGTCATGTGCGGGAACAGGTTGAAGCGCTGGAAGACCATGCCGATGTCCCGGCGCTGGGCGGCGACCTCGCTGTCCTTCAGCTCGTAGAGCTTGTCGCCCTTCTGGCGGTAGCCGACGAGGTCCCCGTCGACGTAGAGCCGTCCGGCGTTGATCTGCTCGAGGTGGTTGATGCACCGCAGGAACGTCGACTTGCCGGAGCCGGACGGGCCGACCAGGCAGAAGACCTCACGCGGGGCGACCTCCAGGTCGATGCCCTTGAGGATGTGCGCCGCACCGTAGGACTTGTGGACGCCCTCGGCCTTCACCATGGCAGTCGTCATCGGGCCACCGCCTTGCGGTTCGAGAAGCTGGACAGTTTCGCCTTGATCTTCTGCAGCGGTGTCGGCGGCAGCGAGCGGAGCGCGCCACGGGCGTAGCGGCGTTCCAGGTAGTACTGGCCGACGCTGAACACCGAGGTCAGGGCGAGGTACCAGATCGACGCGACGAAGAACATCTCCATCACCGCGAACGAGGTCGAGGCGATGTCCTGGGCCGCGCGCAGCAGGTCGAAGTACTGCACGGCGACCACGAGCGACGAGGTCTTGAGCATGTTGATGAACTCGTTGCCGGACGGCGGCACGATCACCCGCATGGCCTGCGGGAGCACGACCCGGCGCATGGTCTGCGTGCGGGTCATGCCCAGCGCGTGCGAGGCCTCGGTCTGGCCCTCGTCGACCGACTGGATGCCGGCGCGGACGATCTCCGCCATGTACGCGCCCTCGTTGAGGCCCAGACCCAGCAGGGCGGCCAGGAAGGGGGTCATGACCTGGGTCATCTCGTCCTTGTAGAACCCGAGGTTCAGGATCGGGAAGATCAGGGCGAGGTTGAACCAGATGAGGAGCTGCACGTACACCGGGGTGCCGCGGAACAGCCAGATGTAGAACCAGGCGATGGTGCTGGTCACCGGGTTCTTCGAGAGCCGCATGACGGCGAAGAGAACACCGAGGACCAGGCCCAGGGCCATGGAGGTGATGCTGATCCAGATCGTGTTGACGACACCGCGCAGGATCGTCGGGTCGAACAGCTTCTCCGGCACGGTCGCCCAGCGCACGTTGCCCTGCGAGAAGGCGACGACGAGCGCCACGACCAGGCCGATGACGACCACGGCGCTGATCCAGCGGCCGTAATGGCGGACCGGAATGGCACGGATCGCCTCGGGGGGGACAGCCCCGGCCGGCGGGGTGTCCGCCGGGTCCGGGACCTTGTCGAGCTTGTCAGTCACAGTGACTGCCCTTCAGTGTGCTGCGGTGGTACGTGGAGGTCAGGAACCGGCGTTGATCTTGGCCTCGGTCACGGCGCCGGAGCCCGCGTTCCACTTGTCCAGGGCAGCCTTGTACGTGCCGTCCTTGATGACCGCGTCCAGGGCTTCCTTGAGCGCGTCGCGCAGCTCGGTGTTCTTCTTGTCCACCGCGATGCCGAAGAGGCCGGCGTCGGTCGGGTTGGCGATGGCCTCGAAGTCGTTGCCGCCGCCGGCGGTCTGCGCGATGTACGCGGCGACCGGGGAGTCGTTCAGGTCCGCGGCGGCGCCGCCGGCCTTCACTCGGGTCTGGGCCTCGGCATCGGTCGGGAACGACTCGATCTTGAGCTCGCCCTTGCCGTCCGTCTTGCACTTCTCGGCCTGGGTCTTGGCGGACTCCTCGTACGTGGTGCCGCGCTGGACGGCGACCGTCTTGCCGCACAGGTCGTCGAGGGTCTTGATGCCCTGGGGGTTGCCCTTCTTGACCAGGATGCCGGTGGAGGCGGAGAAGTAGTCGACGAAGTCGACACCGGCACCGGTCTTGGCGCCCTTGTCGTCCAGGCCCTCCTGACGGGCCTTGGTGTCGGTGAGCGAGGACATGACCAGGTCGCTGCGACCCGTCTGCATGCTGCCGATCAGAGTGTCGAAGGTGCCCGACTCGAACTTGAACTGAACGCCGAGCTGCTTGCTCAGGGCCGCCGCGATGTCGGGGTCGACGCCGACGATCTTGCCACCCTCGGTGAACTCCATCGGCGCGTAGGTCGCGTCGGTGCCGACCTTGATGACACCGGCGTCCTGGATCTTCTTCGGAAGCTTCGAGAAGAGCGGCGCGCTGCTGTTGTTCGCCGCACCCGACGGGCTGGTGGAAGCCTTGTCGGTCTGGTCACCACAACCGGTGAGGATCAGGGCGCCCGCGACCGCGATCGCGCCGACCGCGGCGATCCGGGACCGTGCGGCGGTCGTACGACGGGTGGTGCTAGCGGTCATGGCTTGGTTCCTCCGGCGCTGGTGGAAAAGCATCGAAAAACGGTCGGACACGCACCATCGAGTGTCGCGACCTTGTGTGATTACGGCATCTTGCCATTCGGACTGAGACATTCAGGGTGCCCGTCAGGTCAAAATCGCATAACGGGCGGCGGGGGTGGCCCAACAGGACTGCGGAGAAGGGGGTTCCGGACCGCAGATACTGCTGTGACCTGGTCTTTTTGCCGCAGTTTCTACGGAGCGTCTCGCCCACCGGACAGCAAGGTTTGGACTTTTCGCCAAAAGCCGGGCAAGGGACCTACAGTTGAGCGGGAATCGACTCGTCTGGGCGAGCGTTCTTCGGGTAGAACAGATCCTTACACCCCTCATCCGGGGCTCAGGGCGCGCGTGCGGCGCGCCCGCGCGTACGAACCTCCCCTTCGCGGAGACGGGCCAACCGTTGACGCGGAGTACGGACGCGGTGCCCGCCCACCCCTTAACCAGGAGTGGCCACCCTCAACGATTCAAAGGACTTAAGGGGTCACACGAAGTGGCAGCGGAAATCTTCAACCCTCGCAGTGACAGCGTCACGGACAACAACCCGGACGCGGTGTTCGCGCTGCACCGGGGCGGCAAGATGGCCATCCAGGCCACAGTGCCGGTCACCAACAAGGATGACCTCTCCCTGGCGTACACGCCCGGCGTGGCGAAGGTGTGCACCGCCATCGCCGAGCAGCCGGAGCTGGTGAACGAGTACACCTGGAAGTCCAACGTGGTCGCCGTCGTCACCGACGGTACGGCCGTGCTCGGACTCGGTGACATCGGTCCCGAGGCCTCCCTCCCCGTCATGGAGGGCAAGGCCATCCTCTTCAAGCAGTTCGGCGGCGTGGACGCGGTCCCGATCGCGCTCGCCACCAAGGACACGGACGAGATCATCGAGACGGTCATCCGCCTCGCTCCGTCCTTCGGCGGGGTGAACCTGGAGGACATCTCCGCCCCCCGCTGCTTCGAGATCGAGCGCCGCCTCCAGGAGGCGCTGGACATCCCGATCTTCCACGACGACCAGCACGGCACGGCCATCGTGACGCTGGCCGCGCTGCGCAACGCGGCGAAGCTGACGGGTCGCACCCTCGGCGACCTGCGCGCCGTGATCTCGGGCGCCGGCGCCGCCGGTATCGCCATCGCGAAGATCCTGGTGGACGCGGGCATCGGCGACGTCTGCGTCACCGACCGCAAGGGCGTCGTGTCCGCGGACCGCTCCGACCTGACGGACGTCAAGGCGGAGATCGCGGGCCTGACGAACAGGACCGGCCGGACCGGCTCCCTGGAGACGGCGCTGAACGGCGCGGACGTCTTCATCGGCGTCTCCGGCGGTACGGTCCCGGAGGAGGCGGTGGCCTCGATGGCGAAGGACGCGTTCGTCTTCGCCATGGCCAACCCGAACCCGGAGGTCCACCCGGACGTCGCGCACAAGTACGCGGCGGTCGTGGCCACGGGCCGCTCGGACTTCCCGAACCAGATCAACAACGTGCTGGCGTTCCCGGGCATCTTCCAGGGCGCCCTGAAGGTCCGCGCCACCCGGATCACCGAGGGCATGAAGATCGCCGCCGCCGACGCCATCGCCGGTGTCGTGGGTGACGAGCTCGCCGCCGACTACGTGATCCCGTCGCCGTTCGACGAGCGCGTGGCCGAGGCCGTCGCCACGGCGGTCGCCGCCGCGGCGAAGGCCGATGGTGTGGCCCGCCTGGTCTGACCGCAGACCTGAGCAGTACGAGAAAAGGCCCGACCGGATCCCTCCGGCCGGGCCTTTCTTCGTACCCGCCCCGGCGGACGGGGGCCACCGGGAGGACCGCGGCCACGGAAGGGCCCGACCGCGCGGGCTGAGACGAAGACCTCAGGCAGGCGGTCCCCGAGGGACTGGAACCCGCCCCTACCGAGCGGTAGCGTCGCCGCATGTTCGCTGCCTACGCCGCCCGAATCGACCGTGACCAGCCGCTGAACGGCCTAGTGCTGGGCGACCGCCCGGCTCCCGAGGCCCGGCCCGGCTGGGTGACCGTGAACGTCAAGGCCGCCTCCCTCAACCACCACGACCTGTGGTCGCTGCGCGGGGTGGGCCTCGGTGAGGAAAGACTCCCGATGATCCTCGGCTGCGACGCCGCCGGGATCGACCAGGACGGCAACGAGGTCGTCCTGCACTCCGTGATCGGCCAGAGCGGCCACGGGGTCGGCCCCGACGAGCCCCGCTCGATCCTGACCGAGCGCTACCAGGGGACCTTCGCCGAGCAGGTGACCGTCCCCGCCTGGAACGTGCTGCGCAAGCCCGCCGAGCTGACCTTCGAGGAGGCCGCCTGCCTTCCGACGGCCTGGCTGACGGCGTACCGGATGCTGTTCACCAACGCCGGGGTCCGCCCCGGGGACTCGGTGCTGGTGCAGGGCGCCGGCGGTGGTGTCGCGACCGCCGCGATCGCCCTCGGCAAGGCGGCCGGCCTGCGGGTCTTCGCCACGAGCCGGGACGAGGCCAAGCGCAAGCGGGCCGTGGAGCTGGGCGCGGTGGAGGCGTACGAGCCGGGCGCGCGGCTGCCGCAGCGGGTGGACGCGGTGATCGAGACGGTGGGCGCCGCCACCTGGTCCCACTCGGTGAAGTCGCTGCGCCCGGGAGGCACCCTGGTGATCTCCGGCGCCACGAGCGGGGACCGTCCGGCGCACGCCGAGCTGACCCGGATCTTCTTCCTGGAGCTGAAGGTGGTCGGCTCGACCATGGGCTCGAAGGACGAGCTGGAGGACCTCCTCGCCTTCTGTGCGACCACCGGGCTGCGGCCGGTCATCGACGAGGTGCTGCCGCTGGACCGGGCCCGCGAGGGGTTCGAGAAGCTCGCGTCGGGCGACCTCTTCGGCAAGATCGTCCTCACCCCCTGACGTCAACTGGGGTTGACGAACCTCCCGCGTCAACCTACATTGACATCCATGACCGAAGCCACTGATCTCGCCGAGCGGGCCGGTGACCGCGACCCACGTGTGGGCCTGCGTGCCGTGGCCGCCCTCCGGAGGCTGCTGGAGCAGCTGGAGGCAGTACAGGTACGCAGCGCCCGCGCGCAGGGGTGGTCCTGGCAGGAGATCGCGGCCGAGCTCGGCGTCAGCCGACAGGCCGTGCACAAGAAGTACGGGAGGCTCTGATGTTCGAACGCTTCACCCGTGACGCCCGGTCGACCGTGACCGGGGCGGTGACCGAGGCCCGGCAGACCGGGGCCGCCACCGTCACCGAGGAACACCTGCTGCTCGCCCTGCTGGCCCTGGGCGCCCTGGACCCCCTCGGGGTGGACCGCGCGGCGGTGGCCGCCGATCTCGCGGCGGCCCGCCGCCGGGGCGGCATGTCCAGGGCGGACGAGGAGGCGCTGGCCGGACTCGGCATCGACCTCACCGAGATCGTCTCCCGCATCGAGGAGACCCACGGCGAGGGCGCCCTGTCCGCCCCGGCGCCCCGCAGACGGACCCTGGGCGCCTCACTCCTCCCGGCTCGCGCCGGCAGCCACCACGTCCCCTTCACCCAGGGCTCCAAGAAGGTCCTGGAGCAGTCACTCCGCATCGCGCTGGGCCGCAAGGACCGCCACATCGGCACGGTCCACCTCCTGCTGGCCCTGCTCTCCCGCCCCGGCACGGTCTCCGAGATCCTGACGGATCACGGCATCACCTACGGCACGGCCGAGACGACCCTGGCGGCCTGACCGCCCCCGGCGGGGCCGGGGGATCCCCGCAGGGCGCCGAACGCCATCCCGCTCCACGCCCCTCGGGCCCCGCCGCCACTTCACCCGCGGGACCGGGCAGCGCCCGCATCTTCAGCCCCGCCGGCGTTCGGGGCGCGGGGTCCGGGGCGGCGCCCCGCACCCCGCGCTGCGGACGGCTACGGCCTCGCCCCGAAGGTCGCCCCCAGCCGGGCGGCGGCGGTCGCGAGGTGGACCCGGGCCCCGGCCAGCTGGGCCGCGGTCACCCCGTGGTCGCGCGCCGCGTCGCGGACCTCGTCGCGGAAGCGGTCCAGCAGCCGGTCCAGGTCACGGGCCGGGTCGCCGGTGGACGTCAGGTCCTCGGCCCAGTCCGCGGCCGCCGCGTCGGCCACCTCCGCGTCGGCAGCCGCCGTACGGGGCTCCGTACCCGCCGCGCCGCCGCCCGCCGCATCGCCACCCGCCTGGGGCGTGGTCTGCGAACCGCCGCCGAGCCAGGCGCCGGCCAGACTGCCCAGGACGCCGCCGGACTTGGCGAACTGCTCCTGCAGCTGGCCCGCGATGCGCTGGACCTCCTCGCGGGCCCGCTCCTGGGCCTCCTTGGCCTGGCGGCGGGCCTGCTGCGCCTCCTCGCGGGCACGGCGGCTCTCGTCCTTCGCCCGGCGCGCCTGTTCCTTCCACTCCTGCCGCGCCTTGCGCAGCTCCTCCTTGGCGGCCTTCCAGGACTCGTCCTCGGTCACCTGCGTCGCCGACGCGGAGGCCGCCGCCCGCATCTCGCGCCGCAGGTCTCCCGCCGCGCCCCGGACCTCGCTGCGGATCTCCGCGGCCAGTTCGGTGACCGATTCGCGGATCTCCAGTTCCAGGTCGGCGAGTTCGCCGCGGCGGTCGGCCAACTCGGCGCGGCCCGCCTCGGTGATGGAGTACACCTTGCGCCCGCCCTCGGTGGCGTGTGTGACCAGGCCCTCGGCCTCCAGCTTGGACAGCCGCGGGTACACGGTGCCCGCGGAGGGCGCGTACAGGCCCTGGAAGCGCTCCTCCAGCAGGCGGATCACCTCGTACCCGTGGCGCGGGGCCTCGTCCAGCAGCTTGAGGAGGTACAGGCGGAGGCGGCCGTGGGCGAAGACGGGCGGCATGTCAGAGCACCTTCTTGTCGAGCGCGAGCGGGGTGGGGGCGTCGGCCTCGGCCTGGGGGCGGCGCAGCAGCGCGATGGCGCCGGAGACCGTGGTGGCCCGCAGGGTGCCTGCGCCGGTCCCGAGGGTTCCGGTGATCCGCTTGGCGCCCAGCTGGGCCGAGGCATGCAGGTCCTCGAAGGCGTTGGAGATGCCGCCGGTGGCGGTGTTGGCCTCCACCCGGGCGTCGGCGGGGTGCGGGAGGCGTATCGCGACCTGGCCGGACACGGACTTCAGGGCGATGTCCACGGGGCGGGCGGCCTCCGGGCCGGGGTCCAGGTCGATGAGCATGTCACCGCTGACCGAATCGGCCCGCACCCGCACGCCCGCGCCGTCGACCACCGTCAGGCCGCCGGAGACCGAGTGGAATCCGAGGTCGCCGGTGACGGACTGGGCCTCGACGCTGCCGGAGACGGTGTTCGCCTTGACCCGGCCGGACAGCCCGACCAGCGTGGCGTCGCCGGACACCCCGATGACGTCCGTGCCTCCGGCGATGCCGGAGACGAAGGCGGTGGCGTCGACGCCGGTCACGTGGACCCGGGTGGCGGCGGGGACGGTGAGGGTGATCGCGGCGCTGCGCTCCCAGGCCTTGCGGCCGGAGGACGAACCGGACCATGCCTTCCAGGGCTTGGACTCGAACCACTCCTTGAGGCGCTGGGCGCCGTTCCAGGGCGCGTCCTCGTAGGAGACGGTCAGCGTGCCGCCGTCCTGCACGACGTACAGCGGCGGTCCGTCGACCTCGGTCACCTCCAGGCGGGCGGGGCCCTCCTCGGCGGCGACCACGTTGACCGTGCCGCTCACGACGCGGACGCGGAGCTCGGTCACCGGCTCCTCGAAGGTGAGCTTCTGCGGTTCGGCGAAGTGCCATGTCGACGTCGACTGCGACGGCCGGGGCGACTGCTCTGCCATGGTGCTGATCCTCCTCGTGCGTTCACGGACCGGGCTCGACGCACGCAACATATCGCGTCTTCTGCTAACACGATATATCGCGGTCGAGGGAAGTCAAGCGCCCTACAGAAATCCCACCGTTTGGGGCGTTTTGGACTATTGTGTGGGCATGTCAATCTCCAGGACCGTGACCGGCGGAATGCTGCTCTGCCGCGCCGAACCCCAAGCCGTACGGGTCCCGGCACACCTGTTGCGCGTACGCCTGCTGCTCGCCCCGGCAGGCGAATGGAGCGTGCTCGTCCCCGAGGACAAGCCCTGGCGGGACGGCCCGGAGGACGTGTCGGAGGTCCTCTCCGGCTGGGGATCGGCGATCGCCGTCGGCGCCAACTGGCCGGTCCTCGGTCTGTGGTGGGAGGACGGCCGGGCCGGCTTCGCCCTGGCCGGAGGTTTCCGGCGCACCGCCGCCTACGCGTGGGACGCGGCCGGGCGGCCGGCCGGCGATCCGGACGCCATGCGGGCCCTGTCGGCGCGGCTGGGCCTCGACCCCGTCCTCGACCTGGAGGAACTGGAACGCCTCACCCGCACCGATACCGACCCCGGCGTCGACGGGGAGGGCCGGCTGCGCGCGCTGGTCGCCCTGCTGACGCGGGCCGGACTGGCCCTGCCGACCGGGCTGACCCCGGGCGAGCCGGCCGACCGGCTGCGGGCGACGGCGCGGGTGGCTCCCGGCGTCGAGACGGTGGAGTGGTCCGGCTGGCGCGACGCGGTACGGACCGAGCTCGACGCGGTGGAGGGGGGCCCGCTGGGCCCGTGGGTCCGCGGCCCGAAGGCCCGGCTGCTGGGCGCGGCCCAAGTGGCGGCCGGAGCCCCCCTGCTGGCCTGGGCGGCACACCGGCGCAGCCCCGGATGGGCGGCGGCGGGGGCCGTTCTGGTGGCCCAGGGAGCCCTGTCGCTGGCCTACGACCGGGCCCGTACGAGGCGTTAGGCGGCACGGCCCGGCCGCGCGGCACCGTTCTTCAGGCGACCTCCAGCAGCGGGCTCGCGTGGTGGTGCAGCCAGGCCCGGTACGGGGGTGTCCGCAGCGCGGCTTCGCGATAGGCCGCGCGCAGGTCCTCGTAGACCTCCGCGTGTGCGCCGGGCCGGGTGGCCAGCAGCAGGCGCACTGCCAGCGGGTCCCCGGCCAGCGGCCGGATCGCCATGTCCTCGCGCGGCCCGGAGGTCGGCTGGCAGGGGGCGACCGCCTCGCCGGAGATGATCAGCGAGGTCGCCGTGTGGTAGTCGGCGTGCAGCACCGGCGGGTCCAGCCCGGCCCCGGCGAAGACCCGGCGCAGGCCGTCCCACTCGCCGTCGACCGAGGGGTCCACCATCCAGCGGTCGGCGGCCAGGTCCTGTAAGGAGACCACCGCCTGCGCGGCGGCCGGATGGTCCCGGGACATCGACACGAACTGCGGTTCCCGCTCCATCAGCACGTGCATCTGCAGCCCGGACGGCACCCGCAGCGGGCTGCCCTCCACCTCGTGCACGAACGCCACGTCCAGCTGCCCGACGGAGACCATCCTGAGCAGCGCGTTGGCGGAGACGTCCACCACCAGCGAGGTCTCGGTGTCCGGCAGCCGCCGGTGGATCCGCCGCAGCCATCCCGGCAGTGCGCTGCTGGCGGTGGAGCCGATGCGCAGCCGGGACCCCTGGGCCAGTTCGCGGGCCTCCGCCACCAGCGCGGCCATCCCGGCGAGCAGCGGACGGGCCCGGCCCAGGACGGTACGACCGAAGGGGGTGGGGCGGCAGCCGGTGCGCTCGCGCAGGAACAGCTCGCCGTCGAGGGCCCGTTCGATGCGGCGCAATTGGGTCGTCAGGGAGGGCTGGCTCACGCCGAGTTGCCGGGCGGCCTTGTGCAGGCTTCCGGCGTCGGCGATGGCGCACAGGGCGCGCAGGTGCCTGACCTCAAGCTCCATGCCCAGAGGGTAGGCCGGGCCCTGCGGACCGCACCAGCCACCGATAGCCCCCCGAATCCCGCCATTCTCACGCTAGTTGGGCTGTCGAAATCTTCCCGATAGGCCCGCGCTATCGGGCAGTGACATCATCCGCCGGGCACTTCCGCTCCCGCAGACTCCGGTACCGAACCACCACCCCCCACCGCACCGGACGAGTAGGAGCTCCCCCACATGCGCCACTCCCGTAAGGTCATGCTGGCCACGACCGCAGGCCTCGGCCTCGCCGCCACCCTTGGTGTCGTCCCCACCGCCACCGCCGCGCCCGCCCCCGTCGGAAACGCCGTGAGCTACGCCGCGTACGAGCGTTCGCCGGAGAACGACGCCGCCAACCGCGCCTTCTTCGAGGCCGTGCAGCGCTCGGTCGCCGAGCAGCGCGCCGCCAACCCGGGCGCCCTGGCCGTGACCGTCACGTACAACACCCGCAGTGCCCCCAGCTTCCGCAGCCAGATAGCCCGCTCCACGCAGATCTGGAACAGCTCGGTGTCCAACGTCAAGCTGCAGGAGGTGTCCTCGGGCGGGAACTTCTCGTACCGCGAGGGCAACGACTCACGCGGCTCGTACGCGAGCACGGACGGACACGGCCGGGGCTACATCTTCCTCGACTACCGGCAGAACCAGCAGTACAACTCCACCCGGGTGACCGCGCACGAGACCGGCCACGTGCTGGGTCTGCCGGACCACTACTCGGGCCCGTGCAGCGAGCTGATGTCGGGCGGCGGCCCGGGCACCTCGTGCCAGAACGCCAACCCGAACTCCGCCGAGCGGGCGCGGGTCAACCAGCTCTGGGCCAACGGCTTCGCGTCCGGCCTGGGCGCGAAGGAACTCGCCGTCAAGGGCTGAGTCACCGCTCCTCGGGATCCGCGTAATCGGTGCAGTCGGGGTTGTGACACGGACCCCGGCCCCACACCGGAATGAAGACCCCGAGGGACTTGCGCCGCCTGACGACCGTGTCGACGCGGCGCCCGCACGCCGGGCACGCCTGCTGTTCGTGCCCGGCCTGCGGGGCCACCGTCTCGTGCGCGTGGTGCTGCTGTTCACCGGCCATACCTCCACGGTAGGCCGGTTTCCGTGCGTTCGGCGGGTCAGCGCCTGCGGGCGTACGTGCTGACGATCTGGCCGCCGCCGAAGGTCTTGACCTCCGTGAGCTCCAGCGCGCGCACCTCGAAGCCGGCGCGCGACATCGGCATGCCGGTGCCCGCGAAGACCGGGTAGGTCTTGACGATGATCTCGTCGATCTCGTCGATCAGCTGGGTGGCGAGGTCCGCGCCGCCGCAGAGCCAGATGCCGAGGCCGTCGCGGGCCTTGAGCTCGCGGACCCGGGCCGCGAGGTCACCGTTGATCAGCTGGACCTGCGGGTCCGGCGGGGTGGTGAGGGAGCGCGAGACGACGTACTGCTCGGGCAGGTGGCCGTATGGGCTGGTCATGCCCTGCTTGAGGCCCGGCTCGTAAGTGTTGCGCCCCATGATCACCGCGTCGAAGCGCTTGGGCGCTGCGTCGGCGATGCCGAGGTGGGTGCGGCCCTGGGCGGAGACGGTCTCGGGGTATTCGGCCGCGAGGAACCCGACGAACTCGGGGTCGAGGTGGCTGTAGAAGAAGTCGCCGTCGCCGTCCGGGGCACCGATGAACCCGTCGACCGAGGTGGCGATGAAGTACGTGAGCCTGCGCAAGCGATTCTCTTTCGCTGGACGGTGCCACCGCTCCGGGGCACGTCGCATAAAGTACTTCGCCTGCAGTGGTTACGCAAGCCCCACCGCCGTCCGCCCTGCCGTCCCCCGTCGGCCCCGTCGACCCGTCGGCCCTGTCAGTCCTGCGGCTTGCGCCACATCGGCCACATCAACGGCCCCTCGGGGAGCCGCACCGCCTCCCCCGTGAACTCCCAGCCGAGCCGCTCGTACAGCCCCTTGCTGCGCTCGCTGCTGGCCTCCAGGTACGCCGGCACGCCCTCGCGGTCGCACCGCTCCAGCACCGGCCGGATCAGCTCGCTGCCCAGCCCCTGCCCCTGGCGGCCCGGGGCGACCGCGATCATCAGCAGGTACTCGTGCTCCTCCGCCGTCGGATGCACGGCGCCCGTGAGGCGGCCGACCAGCTCGCACCGCTCGTTGTCCGGGTCCGCCACGGCCCGCATCCTGGCCGGAACCTCGTCCTCGCCCTCCGGAACGCCCGCCGGGATCCGCAGCCAGAGCGCGGCCGCCGAGCCGTCCGCGGCGTAGTCGATCCGCCCCTCCTCCAGCGCCACGTCCACGAAGACGCCCAGGAACTTCCCGTGCACCGCGGCCCGGTGCTCCGGGTCCGGGAAGACCCAGCTGCTCACCGGGTCGGTGCGGAAGGCATCGTCGAGGAGCCGCGCCACCGCGTCCCGGTCCGACTGATCCGCCTGACGTATCTCCAGTGCCACTGGCCACACCCTTCACTCACGCGTCAACAACCGTGAGCGATCCTAGAGTTGGCACCGGAATGCGGTAAGGCCCGTTCCGGCACCGAGTGGTACCGGAACGGGCCCCGGGCTCATTTCGTACGGCGCGTCACGAACTCCGCGAGCGCCAGCAGCCCGCCCGCCGCCCCGAGGTCCGGAACGGCCCGGGACAGCTGCTGGACCGCCCGCCCCATCCGGTCCGCGGCCTCCGCCTGGGCCCAGTCGCGCCCGCCGGCCCGGTCCACCGCGTCGGCCGCCCTGCGCACGTCGTCCCCGGTCATGGGGCCCGCGTACAGCGCGGCCAGCTCCTTGCCGGCGGCGGTGCCCGAGGTGAGGGCGGCCACGACCGGGAGGGACTTCTTG
This sequence comes from Streptomyces sp. NPDC054932, assembly GCF_053610205.1. Taxonomy (NCBI): domain Bacteria; kingdom Bacillati; phylum Actinomycetota; class Actinomycetes; order Kitasatosporales; family Streptomycetaceae; genus Streptomyces; species Streptomyces sp. NPDC054932. The sequence continues at coordinate 47,247 of NZ_JBSGXU010000008.1, forward strand.
CGGGCGATCAGGTCGGCCCCGGCGGGCTTGCCGGTGTGCCCCGGGTCCCCCCAGATGCCGATCAGGTCGTCGATCAGCTGGAAGGCCAGCCCTGCCTCCCGGCCGAAGGCGTCCATGGCGTCGACCTCGTCCGCCCCGGCCCCGGCGTACAGGGCGCCGAGCGCGCACGAGCAGCCCAGCAGCGCCCCGGTCTTGGCCGTGGCCATGGCCAGGCACTCGTCGAGCGAGACGTCCGGGCGCTGCTCGAAGGCGCAGTCCGCCTGCTGTCCCGCGCACAGCTCGATGATGCAGGCCGCGAGCCGGGCCGAGGCCGCCGCGGCGGCCGGGTGCGGGTCCTCCGCGAGCAGCCTCAGCGCGAGCGCCATCATCGCGTCGCCCGTGATGATCGCGTCCGGCGTCCCGAAGACGGTCCAGGCCGTGGCCCGGCCGCGACGCCGGACGTCCTTGTCGATGATGTCGTCGTGCAGCAGCGTGAAGTTGTGGGCCAGCTCCACGGCGGCGGCCGCCCGTACCGCCGCGTCGGCCGGGCCGGCCCCCGGACCCCGCAGGGCCTGGGCCGCGGCCAGTACCAGGGCCGGCCGGATGGCCTTGCCGGCCCCGCCGGCGGCGGGGCTGCCGTCCTCGTGCTCCCAGCCGAAGTGGTACATCGCCACGCGCCGCATCGAACCCGGCAGGCTCTCGACCGTGCGGCGCAGCTGCGGGTCAACCGTTTCTCTCGTCCGTTCCAGCAGGGCCGCGGCGTCCTGGCCCTCCCCGGTCGCGATGGCGTTCACGGCGGTCAGCGCCAGCGGCCGATCTCGACGTTCTCCAGCACGCCGAGCGCGTCCGGCACCAGTACGGCGGCCGAGAAGTAGGCGGTGACCAGGTACGAGATGATCGCCTGCTCGCTGATGCCCATGAAGCGCACCGACAGGCTCGGCTCGATCTCGTCCGGGATGCCCGGCTGGTGCAGGCCGATCACGCCCTGCTCGTCCTCGCCGGTGCGCATGCACAGGATGGACGTGGTGCGGGCGTCACTGATCGGGATCTTGTTGCACGGGAAGATCGGCACTCCGCGCCAGGCCGGCACCCGGTTGCCGCCGATGTCGACCGACTCCGGGTGGATGCCGCGCTTGTTGCACTCGCGGCCGAAGGCGGCGATCGCCTTGGGGTGCGCCAGGAACAGCTTGGAGCCGCGCCGCATGCTGAGCAGCTGGTCCATGTCGTCGGGGCTGGGCGCGCCGTCGTGCGGCTGGATGCGCTGGTCGTAGTCGGCGTTGTGGAGCAGGCCGAAGTCGCGGTTGTTGAGCATCTCGTGCTCCTGGCGCTCGCGCAGCGCCTCGACCGTGAGCCGCAACTGCTGCTCGGTCTGGTTCATCGGGTGGTTGTAGAGGTCGGCGACGCGGCTGTGCACGCGCAGGACCGTTTGTGCAATGGAGAGCTCGTACTCGCGCGGCCGGGCCTCGTAGTCCACGAAGGTGCCGGGGAGGACGGCCTCGCCCCGGTGGCCGGCGGAGAGCTCGATCGCGGCCTCGCCGTACTTGTTGGTCTCCCGGCCGGGCCGGGTCCGTACGTCCTCCACGTGCTCGCGCAGTGACTCGACCCGGTCGGCGAGGAGCTGGAAGTCCTGCCGGGACAGGGCGAGCGCGGTGCCGGAGGTGGCGGCGCGGGCGGTGTACTCCCAAATCGATTCTTCATCGACGAGGCAGTCGTCGCCGAAGTACGCGCCGTCGGCGACGGTCCGCAGGACGGCGTCCTGCCCGTAGGGGCCGGGGCCGATCTGGTCGATGCGGCCGTGGGCGAGCAGGAAGACCTGGTCGGCGGGGCTGCCGAAGGAGGTCAGCTCCTGGCCGGCCTCGAAGTCGATCTGCCGGCACCGCTGGGCGAGTTCGCCGAGGACGTCGAGGTCCTCGTAGTCGCGCAGCAGCGGGAGCTCGCCGAGCTCGGCCGGGATCACCTGGACCTGGGTGCCGGTCTTGATGAACTCCACGACGCCGTTGCCGACCGAGTAGCTCAGCCTGCGGTTGACGCGGTACGTGCCGCCCTGCACCGACACCCACGGCAGCATCTTCAGGAGCCACCGCGAGGTGATCTCCTGCATCTGCGGCGCGGACTTGGTCGTGGTTGCCAAGTTCCGTGCGGCCGCCGTCCCAAGACTGCGCTGCGGTGTCTGGGCCTCGGACTCGGAACCCGCCTGGACCGACATGTCTTTCCCTTTCGATCACTCCATGGATCTGCGAGTGCAGCCTTTCAGCACGGAACGTGGTGGGACCATTACACAAACGGGTGGGACTACCCCGTCCGGGCGCGGGGCACCCTTTGGGGTCACCACCGCCCCATGAGCCCCTTCAGTCCCACGCTTCCCATCGTTTTCGGCCAAGCAGGGGATCCGCGAACACCTAACTTGCATATGAGATACAAATTTCTCTACGGTGGCCCCATGCGGCTGACCCGATTCACCGACCTGGCGCTGCGCGTCCTGATGCGCCTGGCCATCGAGGAAACGGACCTCCCGACCACCCGTGACGTGGCGGCGACCATGGAGGTCCCCTACACGCACACGGCCAAAGTGGTCGCCAGGCTGCAGCACCTCGGCCTGGTCGAGGCGCGGCGCGGCCGTGGCGGCGGGCTCGCCCTGACCGCCGCCGGGCGCGCCGCACGGGTCGGCGCGGTGGTGCGCGAACTGGAGGGCGAGGGTGACGTCGTGGACTGCGAAGGCACCACCCCCTGCCCGCTGCGCGGCGCCTGCGTCCTGCGCGGCGCCCTGCGCCGGGCCCAGGATGCCTTCTACGCCGCACTGGACCCGCTGACGGTGAACGACCTGGTGGCGTCCCCGACCGGGCCGCTCCTGCTGGGCATTTCCAGCCGGGCGCCGACCGGGGCCGCAGGCCCCTGACCCATCCGGGCCGGATGGCCGATTACCACCCCCGCCCCGACCCGCCGGAATCATTTCCGGCGGGAGTTCGAACGGAAGTCCGCACCCCACCGGTCTTTCGCGATCAAAAATACGCATCTTAGATGCAAGTTCAAAGAGTCACGCCCAACACGCAAGGAGTCCCGCATGCTGTCCGAGAAGTCCAGCGCGACCGTACGAGCCACCCTGCCCGCCGTCGGGGCGGCGATCGGCGACATCGCCGAGCTCTTCTACACCAAGCTCTTCGCGGCCCACCCGGCACTGATCCGCGACCTCTTCAACCGGGGCAACCAGAACGCCGGCCTCCAGAAGCAGGCCCTCGCCGGCTCCATCGCCGCCTTCGCGACCCACCTCCTCGCCCACCCGGACACCCGCCCCGACGTGATGCTGAGCCGCATCGCCCACAAGCACGCCAGCCTCGGCGTCACCCGCGAGCAGTACGCGGTCGTCCACCGGCACCTCTTCGAGGCCATCGCCGAGGTCCTCGGCGAGGCCGTCACCCCCGAGGTGGCCCGGGCCTGGGACGAGGTCTACTGGCTGATGGCGAACGCCCTGATCGCCCTGGAGGAGCGCCTCTACGCCGAGCAGCGGGTCGTCGCCGGCGACGTGTGGCGCGAGTGGACCGTCACCGGCCGGACGGAGGAGACGGCGGACTGCGCCACCTTCCGGATCGCCCCCGCGGACGGCGCCCCCGCGCCCGCGCACCGGCCCGGCCAGTACGTCTCCGTCCAGGTCGAGCTCCCGGACGGCGCCCGCCAGATCCGCCAGTACAGCCTCATCACCTCACCCGGCTCCGCGGTCCGCGCGATCACCGTCAAGCGGATCCACGGCCCGGCCGCCGCGGGCCCCGACGGCGAGGTCTCCCACCACCTGCACACCCGGGTCCGCACCGGCGACACCCTGCGGGTCTCGGCCCCGTACGGCGACCTGGTCCTGGCGGACTCCGCCGCCCCCGTCCTGCTCGCCTCGGCCGGCATCGGCTGCACCCCGATGCTCTCGATGCTGGAGCACCTGGCCGACACCGGACACGCCGCCCCGGTGACCGTGCTGCACGCCGACCGCTCCCCCGCCGACCACGCGCTGAGGAGCGACCACCGGGCCCTGACGCACAAGCTCGCCGACGCCTCGGCGCGGTTCTGGTACGAGGAGGCGGCCGAACCGGGCGACGGCGAGGGCCTCATGGACCTCTCGGCGGTCCCCGTCGCCCCGGGCACCAGGGCCTACCTGTGCGGACCGCTCCCCTTCATGCGGGCCGTGCGCGAACAGCTGATCGCCAAGGGCCTGCCGGCCGCCGACATCCACTACGAGGTCTTCGGCCCGGACCTGTGGCTCGCATCGGTCTGATCCCTGGCCGGATCCGCTCGCTCGCCGTACGAATGCACTAGCCGCGGAAGGGCCGCCTCCACTACACCGGAGGGTGAGCAGTCGGGCACAGAGGGTGCCCGTCGCGCACCGCAACGAAGGAGGCGGCCATGGCCGCACCCATGTCCGCGGACCGTTTCGTCAACGCACTGCGCAACGAGGGTCTGACCGTCGTCGAGGTCGGCGCCTGGCGCACCCACAACCGCAACCACAAGGGCCCCTGGGGGCCCGTGCACGGGGTGATGATCCACCACACCGTCACGCGCGGCACCCCGTACACCGTCGAGCTCTGCCGCGAGGGCCACAGCGCCCTGCCCGGCCCCCTCTGCCACGGCGTGATCGCCAAGGACGGTCGCGTCCACCTCGTCGGCTACGGCCGTGCCAACCACGCGGGCGCCGGCGACTCCGACGTCCTCGCGGCGGTGATCGCGGAGAAGCGGCTCCCGCCGGACAACGAGACGGACACCGACGGCAACCGCCACTTCTACGGCTTCGAGTGCGAGAACCTCGGCGACGGCCAGGACCCCTGGCCGGCGGTCCAGCTGGACGCCATCGCCCGCGCCTCGGCGGCCGTCTGCCGGATCCACCGCTGGACGGCCCGCTCGGTGATCGGCCACCGCGAGTGGCAGCCGGGCAAGCCCGACCCCAGGGGCTTCACGATGGACTCCATGCGCAACCGCATCGCCGAGCGCCTGAAGTAGCCGGCCCGGACCGTCGGGCCCCGCGCCCCCCCCGGGGGCGCCACCGCGCACCCCGGCCACGAGCGCGCCGCCCATGGCCCCCCGCG
>NZ_JBSGXU010000008.1:52298-93635 GCF_053610205.1 Streptomyces sp. NPDC054932
CCCGGGGGGGGGCCGCCGGCCACCCCCCCCCCCGGGGGATTCCCGTTGGCCTCCCGGCCAACCCACCCCGCCGCGCCCTGCACGTAGCCGCCCCGCCCGGCGGCCCCCGCCGCCCCGCCGGGGCCGACGACGGAGCACCGCTACCTGCTGCGCGCGGCCATGGCCAGCGCGATCACCCACCCCACGACGGACCAGCCGAAGAACAGGTTGACCACCAGCACGGAGCCCTTGTTGGGCACCCCTCGCCCGAACGCGACAGCGGTCGGAATGAAGTAGGCCAGCACGATGACCAACAGCCCCACCACGCCGAACGGAATCGCATCACTGCTACTGCCCATGAACTCCCCCCACAGCCAATGGATATGACGATCCATCATCACTGATTGCCCACTGCACGTGAACCACCTCCGCGCACCGTTCCGCACCCTGCCGCAGTCGGCGCGTGGTCAGCCGAGGTACGGAGCGGAACGGCGCTCCAAGAAGTGCCGCAGGCGCAGGCGCTGGGTGTGGTGCATGGGCAGCGCGTCGAGGTCGGCCGACGCCACGAACCGCAGTTCCGTGCTCTCGTGCGAGAGGGACAGCTCTCCGCCGGTGATGCGGGCCGTGAAGCAGACGTTGAACTGTCGTCTGATCTCGCCATCGCTGTACTCGATGATGTGCCGGGGGTCCGTGTACGTACCGACCAGTCCCGTGATCTCCACGTCGAGCCCGGTCTCCTCCCTGACCTCACGGACGGCCGTACCGGGCAGCGAGTCGCCCAGATCCATCCCGCCGCCGGGCAGCGCCCACAGATCGTTGTCCGTGCGCCGTTGCAGCAGGATGCGGCCCCCGCCGTCGGTGACCACCGCCGAGGCGGCCACGACCATGCTGTTCGGCTCGGGCGCGTGGGGATCGTCGTAGTACTCGGTCCGGGCCATCGGGTCATGCCTCCACGGGACGCGCTGTCTTCCACACGGCAAAATGGACGGGTGAACCGCCCCCCGAACGTTGACGTGCTCCTGCAGCCGCGCCCGCCGTCGCCCCTGCAGGAGATCCGCGACGACAGGTTCGACCGGCACGGCGTACGGCTCCTGCTCAAGCGTGACGACCTCGTGCACCCGGAGCTGCCCGGCAACAAGTGGCGCAAGCTCGCGCCCAACCTGCGGGCGGCCCTGGACGCCGGCCACGACGGCCTGGTCACCTTCGGCGGGGCGTACTCCAACCACCTGCGGGCCACCGCGGCCGCCGGGCGGCTGCTGGGCCTGCGGACGGTCGGCATCGTCCGCGGGGACGAGCTGGCCGGGCGGCCCCTGAACGGGTCCCTCGCCCGGTGCGCCGCCGACGGGATGCGGCTCCACTTCGTGTCCCGGTCGGAGTACCGCCGCAAGGCCGAGCCGCAGGAGCTGGCGCGGCTGGTGGACGCGGCCGGCGCGAAGGGCGCGTACGTGGTTCCCGAGGGCGGCAGCAACGCCCTCGCCCTGCACGGCTGCGCCGGGCTCGGCCGTGAGCTGCGCGGCGCCGCCGATGTGGTGGCGGTGGCCTGCGGCACCGGCGGAACGCTGGCCGGCCTGGCGGCCGGACTGGCCCCCGGGCAGCGGGCACTCGGGGTTCCGGTGCTCGCGGGCGGCTTCCTGACCGCGGAGATACGTTCCCTCCAGGCGGCCGCCTTCGCGGGCCCGGCCGGCGACTGGACCCTGGCCGAGGGCTTCGACCACGGCGGCTACGCCCGGGTCCCGGCCGCCCTGGAGACCTTCGCCGTCGAGTTCGAGTCCCGCCACGGCCTCCCGGTGGAGCGGATCTACGTGGCCAAGCTGCTCTGGGCCCTGACCGAACTCACCGCGTCCGGCGCCTTCCCGCACGGCACGACCCTGGCCGCGGTCGTCACGGGCCGCCCGTGACCCGCCGGGCCCGCGGGGCCCGGCTGCCCGGGGACCCGGCTCAGCCCTCCTCGCGGTAGGCAGCGGCCTCCTCCAGGTCCAGCCTGCGCAGCAGCGCCCGCAGCATCTCGTCGTCGATCCGCCGGTCGTCCCGCAGTGTCACGAAGACCTCCCGCTCGGCCGCGATCATCTCCCGCGCGAGCCGCCGGTAGATGTCGTCCGCCGACTCGCCCGTCACCGGGTTGACCTCGCCCAGCCGCTCCCACACCGCGTTGCGCCGCCGCTCCAGCACCGTCCGCAGCCGGTCCGCCAGCGGTGGCGGCAGCGTGCTGTTCTCCGGTGCCTCCAGCAGCTCCGCCAGCCGGTCCTCGGCCGCCCGCGAGGCCTCGCTCTGGGCCTGCGCCTCGGCCAGGGTCTCGGCCTGCACGTCCCTCGGCGGCAGCTTCAGCACGCGGATCAGCGGGGGCAGCGTAAGCCCCTGCACCACCAGCGTCCCGATGACCGTCGTGAAGGTCAGGAAGAGGATCAGGTTCCGGTGCGGCACCGTCATCGGCACGGAGAAGGCGATGGCGAGCGAGACCACGCCCCGCATCCCGGCCCACCCCACGATCACCGGGGCCTTCCAGTCGGTCTCCGGCTCCCGCTCCCGGATCCGCCGTGACAGCCGGCGCGGCACGAAGGTCGCCGGGAACACCCACAGGAACCGGGCCACCACCACCGCGATGAACACGGCGATCGCGTACCAGGCCGCGTGCAGGCCGTCGTACTCGCCCAGCCCCTTGAGGACCACCGGCAGCTGGAGCCCGATCAGCGCGAAGACCACCGACTCCAGCACGAAGGCGACGACCTTCCACACCGCCTCCTCCTGGAGCCGGGTGGCGAAGTCGACCTGCCAGTTCCGGTGTCCGAGGTACAGCGCGACCACGACCACCGCCAGCACCCCGGAGGCGTGCACCCGCTCGGCGGCCGCGTACGCCACGAAGGGGATCAGCAGCGAGAGGGTGTTCTGGAGCAGGGGCTCCTTGAGCCGCGTGCGCAGGTGGTGGATCGGCACCATCAGCAGCAGACCCACGCCGATCCCGCCCACCGAGGCCAGCAGGAACTCGGCGATGCCGCCCGCCCAGCCGGCGCTCACGCCGACCGCCGCCGTCAGCGCCACCTTGTACGCGGTGATCGCGGTGGCGTCGTTGACCAGGGACTCGCCCTGCAGGATCGTCGTGATCCGGTTCGGCAGCCGGAGCTTGCGGGCGATCGCGGTGGCGGCCACCGCGTCGGGCGGGGCGATCACCGCGCCCAGCACCAGCGCCACCGGCAGCGCGAGCCCCGGCACCAGCAGGTGGGCCGTGTATCCGACGGTGACCGTCGCGAAGAGCACGTAGCCCACCGAGAGCATCGCGATCGGCCGGACGTTCGCGCGCAGGTCCAGGTACGAGCTGTCCACGGCCGCCGTGTACAGCAGCGGCGGGAGCAGCAGCGGCAGCACGATGTGCGGGTCGAGGGCGTACGCCGGCACCCCCGGGACGTACCCGGCCAGCAGCCCGGCGGCGACCAGCAGCAGCGGCGCGGGCACCGGGGTCCGGCGCGCCAGCCCCGCGACGGCCGCACTGCCGGCGACCAGCGCCACCAGCGGCAATACCTCCATCGAAGATCCACCTCAATCGTCGGCCGCTCGCCCCGAACGTGCACGCTTGACCGAGGAGATCCTCATGGCTCACACGGCGGGAACGTATTCTGTACGAGATCAAGCTCCGGTCAAAGCGTGACGCAACGACACTCCGCTGCATCGCGGCTCCGGCCCGTGCGCGCGGTTCGCCCCGAGACTGAGGGCCGGGGTTCCGGTACAAGGAGAATGCGATGAGCGAGTGCACCCACGTTGCCGGACTGCCGCGTCCCGAGCCGGTGCCGTCCGCCCAGACCTGCCCCGAGTGCCTGGCGCTCGGCAGCCACCCCGTGCAACTGCGGATGTGCCTGGGGTGCGGGTACGTGGCCTGCTGCGATTCCTCGCCCCACCGGCACGCCACGGCGCACCATCAGGAGACCGGACATCCGGTGATGCGCAGCTTCGAACCGGGTGAGACGTGGCGATGGTGTTTTGTCGACGGTTCGATCGTCTGAAGCGGGGTAGTTCAACCCTCCGCCGGTTCCCCTGATTTGGGCCCCGCAGACCCCTAGCCACTGTGCGTACCCATGGACTTACCATCAGTCACTGGCTCGCAGGCGGGGTGCTCGAAGCGGGCACCAAGAGGGGTGCCGCGACACGATCGCCCGGATCGCGATAGCGTCACCGGCGAACAGAGCTCGTACCACCTTGGAGGTGAGGGTGTCCCAAATCGCAGGCGAGCCCGGGACTCAGGACTTCGTGGAAGTCCGGCTGCCCGCTGCGGGTGCCTACCTGTCGGTGCTGCGGACGGCCACGGCCGGTCTCGCGGCACGTTTGGACTTCACCCTCGACGAGATCGAGGACCTCCGCATCGCGGTGGACGAGGCCTGCGCGATCCTGCTCCAGCAGGCCGTGCCGGGCTCCGTCCTCAGTTGCGTGTTCCGGCTGATCGACGATTCGCTGGAGGTGACCGTCTCGGCGCCGACCACCGACGGGCGCGCACCGGAGCGTGACACGTTCGCGTGGACGGTCCTGTCGGCGCTCGCCGGCAAGGTCGAGGCCACGGTCGAGGAGAACCGGACGGTGAGCATCAGTCTCTACAAACAGCGCGGCGCAGGACCAGGCCCGGCGTGAGCGGCGGGGAGGTCCCGGTGCGGGGCGGGGATCGGCCCCCGGTACGGCACGAGGTCGACGGCGGCATCCCGGAACAGCAGCACGCCCGGCCGCACCCGGTTGACGCGGATGCGGAAGACGGCTTTTTGGACTCGGCGGAGCGACGGGCGGGCCCTATGAGCGAGAACCAGCAAGACCAACCACAGCCACCGGAGGCCGCTGCCACGGCGCCGGAAACACCGGGAACGGCGGCGCCGCCGGTGTTCCCAGTGACCCCGGCGCTGCCGGATCCGCGTGACCGGAGCGGTGCGCGGGCCCTGTTCATCGAACTGCGGGCACTGCCCGACGGGTCGGTGGAGAAGGCCGAGCTGCGCAACCGGCTGGTCCGGATGCACCTGCCGCTGGTGGAGCACCTGGCACGGCGCTTCCGCAACCGGGGTGAGCCGCTGGACGACCTGACCCAGGTCGCGACGATCGGCCTCATCAAGTCGGTGGACCGGTTCGACCCGGACCGCGGGGTCGAATTCTCCACGTACGCCACGCCCACGGTGGTCGGCGAGATCAAGCGCCACTTCCGTGACAAGGGCTGGGCGGTGCGGGTGCCGCGCCGTCTGCAGGAGCTGCGGCTCTCGCTGACGACGGCCACGGCCGAACTGTCCCAGCAGCACGGCCGCTCCCCGACGGTGCACGAACTGGCCGAACGGCTGGGGATCTCCGAGGAGGAGGTGCTGGAGGGGCTGGAATCGGCCAATGCCTACAGCACGCTCTCCCTCGACGTCCCGGACACCGACGACGAGTCGCCGGCGGTCGCGGACACCCTGGGCGCGGAGGACGAGGCCCTGGAGGGGGTCGAGTACCGCGAGTCCCTCAAGCCGCTGCTGGAGGGTCTGCCGCCGAGGGAGAAGCGGATCCTGCTGCTTCGGTTCTTCGGCAACATGACCCAGTCGCAGATCGCCCAGGAGGTCGGCATCTCCCAGATGCACGTCTCCCGGCTGCTGGCCCGCACCCTGGCCCAGCTCCGCGAGAAGCTCCTCGTCGAGGAGTAGGCGCCGACCGGACGACCGGTTATCGGGCCTGTTCCCCGGGCCCGATACCGAGAGCCTCGGTCGCCGTCGGATTCACCAGGAGCGCCACGACGGCCACCGCGGCCACCGCCAGCGCCACGGCGGCCGCGATCATCGCACCGCCGGTGCTGTACAGGGTCCAGGCCACCGGCAGTGCCATCAGCTGGGTGATCAGCGCCGGGCCGCGGCTCCACCGGCGGCCCAGGCGCAGTCCGCGGGCCGCGACCAGCGGCAGCGCGGCGAGCGCGAGCAGGGTGATCCCGCCCGTTTCGGCCTGCTGGGGGGAATCGGGGTCACCGGCGATCCCCACGAACAGCATGTAGACGCCGAGGCCGGCCAGCGCCAGACCCTCCAGGGCGGTGAGCGCGGCGGCCGCGGTCAGCCGGCCGGGCAGCGCGGCGGTCGGGGCGGCGGCGGGGGCGGGGGCATTCGCGGGCTGCTTCTTACTCACTCCAGCAGGGTAGCGGCGAGCCCCGGAGGCCGGAGGGGACGGGCAGTAGGGTCGGCCCGTGAAGGGGTGGGTAGTCTGGCGCTCATGCGTGCACTTCTCGTGGCCAACCCAGCAGCGACGACCACCAGTGCGCGCACGCGCGACGTCCTGACCCACGCCCTGGCCAGCGAGATGAAGCTGGAGGCGATCACCACCGAGTACCGCGGGCACGCCCGGGACCTCGGGCGCAAGGCCGCCCACGAGGGGCTCGACCTCGTCGTCGCACTGGGCGGCGACGGCACGGTCAACGAGGTGGTCAACGGGCTCCTGCACAACGGGCCCGACCCGGACCGGCTGCCCCGGCTGGCGGTGGTTCCCGGCGGCTCCACCAATGTGTTCGCCCGGGCCCTGGGGCTGCCCAACGATGCGGTCGAGGCGACCGGCGCCCTGCTCGACGCGCTGCGGGAGCAGCGCGAGCGGACGGTGGGTCTGGGCCTGGCGGCCGGCACCCCGGGCACGGAGGACGAATCGGTCCCGGCCCGCTGGTTCACCTTCTGCGCGGGCTTCGGCTTCGACGCGGGTGTGGTGGGCCGGGTGGAGCAGCAGCGCGAGCGCGGCAAGCGTTCGACGCACGCTCTGTATGTGCGACAGCTGATGCGCCAGTTCTGGGAGGAGCCGAACCGGCATCACGGCACGGTCACGCTGGAGCGCCCCGGCGCGGACCCGGTGACCGATCTGGTGCTGTCGATAGTGTGCAATACCTCACCGTGGACGTATCTGGGGAATCGTCCGCTTTACGCCTCCCCCGAAGCCTCGTTCGATACTGCGCTTGACGTATTGGCACTGGACCGTTTGTCAACTCCGGCGGTCGCGCGCTACGCGACACAGCTCCTGACCTCCACTCCTGAGCGGGGTCCGCACGGCAAGCACGCGGTGTCTCTGCACGATCTGACCGACTTCACCTTGCATTCGAAGGTTCCGCTTCCGTTCCAGATGGACGGCGATCACCTCGGACTGCGGACCAGCGTTCGGTTCACAGGCGTACGCCGGGCACTGCGTGTGATTGTGTGAGTAGAAGGGCCCGCCGGCCTTTCACTCGAACGTTTACACGCCGGTCCACCCTCACGATGTAGGGCTGTGACCTAGTAGACACCGACGAATCAAAAAAAACTTTCCGGAAGGGGTTGTATCCCCGTCCGAGGTTTGCGAATCTCTTCATGGCGATCGGGACAGCCCGCAACACCCGGCACCCACACAGACCGCCAGAACCCCTCCACGAATCTCTGATGGATCACCCGCGTGAAACCGGGCGGTCGCGCTTCCCTCACGGGGGGATTCGTGAAAGCGTTCACATTCACAAGCAAAGTGCCCGCAATACAAGGAGATGGAGCAGCCATGGACTGGCGTCACAACGCCGTTTGTCGTGAGGAAGACCCGGAACTCTTCTTCCCCATCGGCAACACCGGTCCTGCGCTGCTGCAGATCGAGGAAGCCAAGGCCGTCTGCCGCCGTTGCCCCGTCATGGAGCAGTGCCTGCAGTGGGCGCTCGAGTCCGGTCAGGACTCCGGCGTCTGGGGCGGTCTCAGCGAGGACGAGCGCCGCGCCATGAAGCGCCGCGCCGCTCGCAACCGGGCGCGCAACGCCAGCGCCTGACAAACGACTTTCGAGCCTCGACGCGCAGCGCGTAGAACCGAATAAGCGCTCAGCAACGTGCTCTTGAGCCCCGGACCGAATCAATCGGTCCGGGGCTCAGTGCTGTTCCGGGCCCGGTGACGGTCGGCCGCACCAGGCCCGACCATCACGCTGGGTGACGATTCCGCCGCTACTTCTGCGGGCTGGACGGGATGTCGAGGACGACCTTGGTGCCGCGCGGCTCGGCCCGGACCATGTCGAACGTGCCGCCGAGCTCCCCCTCCACGAGGGTCCGTACGATCTGCAGCCCGAGATTGCCGGCCCGCTGGGGGTCGAATCCCTCGGGCAGACCGCTGCCGTCGTCGAGCACGGTGATCAGCAGCCGGCCGTCGGTGCGACCGGTCCCCGTGCGCATCGCGGCCACCTCCACGGTGCCCCGCTCCCCCTGGGTGAAGGCGTGCTCCAGGGCGTTCTGGAGGATCTCGGTCAGCACCATCGACAGGGGCGTGGCGACCTCGGCGTCCAGGATCCCGAACCTGCCGGTGCGCCGGCAGTCGACCTTGCCCGGCGAGATCTCCGAGACCATCGCGATGACGCGGTCGGCGATCTCGTCGAACTCGACGCGCTCGTCGAGGTTCTGAGAGAGCGTCTCGTGCACGATCGCGATCGATCCGACACGGCGCACGGCCTCATTGAGCGCCTCGCGGCCCTGGGGCGAATCCATCCGGCGGGACTGGAGCCGCAACAGTGCTGCCACGGTCTGGAGGTTGTTCTTGACCCGGTGGTGGATCTCCCGGATGGTCGCGTCCTTGGTGATCAATTCACGTTCGCGACGTCGCAGTTCCGTGACGTCGCGGCACAGGACCAGGGAACCGATCCGGGTCCCCTTCGGCTTGAGCGGGATGGCGCGCAGCTGGATGACCCCGCCGTTGCCCTCGATCTCGGTCTCCCGGGGGGCCCAGCCGCTGGCGAGCTTGACCAGGGCCTCGTCCACCGGTCCGCGGGAGGGGGCCAGTTCGGCCGTGGTCTTGCCCAGGTGCTGGCCGACGAGGTCGGAGGCGAGGCCGAGCCGGTGGTAGGCGGAGAGCGCGTTCGGGGAGGCGTACGTGACCACGCCGTCGGCGTCGAGCCGGATCAGGCCGTCCCCGACGCGCGGCGAGGCGTCCATGTCGACCTGCTGGCCGGGGAACGGGAAGGAGCCCGCGGCGATCATCTGGGCCAGGTCGGAGGCGGACTGGAGGTAGGTCAGCTCCAGCCGGCTCGGTGTACGCACAGTGAGCAGATTGGTGTTGCGTGCGATCACTCCCAGTACCCGGCCCTCGCGGCGGACGGGGATCGACTCGACGCGGACCGGCACTTCCTCGCGCCACTCGGGGTCGCCCTCGCGCACGATGCGGCCCTCGTCGAGCGCGGCGTCCAGCAGCGGGCGGCGGCCGCGCGGCACCAGGTGGCCGACCATGTCGTCCTGGTACGAGGTGGGACCGGTGTTCGGGCGCATCTGGGCGACCGAGACGTACCGGGTGCCGTCGAGGGTGGGCACCCACAGCACGAGGTCGGCGAAGGACAGGTCGGAGAGCAGCTGCCACTCCGAGACCAGCAGGTGGAGCCACTCCAGGTCGGTTTCACCGAGAGCGGTGTGCTGGCGTACGAGGTCGTTCATGGAGGGCACCTTGCGAGCGTACCCCGGGTACGCGCCATGACTTTGCCCACGACGGTACTCAGGAGTATCCAAGGGGGCCGCGAGCCGCGTACTGTTGGAGGAAGTGACGGGTTTCCAGGCCCTGTCATTGGATGGACAGAACAGAATGGTCTAGTCCACAATTGACTTCAGAACCTCCGCCCTCCCCGCACAGGAGGACGGATCGAGGTAAGCCGCGCGCTCTGCCCTGACCGCGCAGGCACCTCCCACCGGCCGTCGGGAACCGCACACCTGTCGGCCGTAAGTACTCCGGGCTACGGTGCCGGGCGGGTCGAGGGTCCCGCCCCGGCACCGTGGCCCAGAGGAACTTCCAGAGGGCGCTCGGGCGCCTGTGCCGCCGGCCAGGCCAGCAGGGCCCGCTCCGCCACCGCTTCCAGTTCTTCCCGGGTCGCCCCGTCGCGCGACTGCTGGGACATCCCCTGCAGCACCGCTCCGGCGTACCGGGCCAGCGCCCGCGCGTCCGTGTCGGCGGGCAGCGCGCCGGTGGCCACATCGGCCCGGATCCGGCTCTCGAACATCTCCAGGTTGGCGTTGCGCCGCTCGCGCAGTGCCTGCGCCACCTCGTCCGAGGTGGTGTTGATCGCGGCGCTGATCACCATGCAGCCCCGCGGATGGGCCGGGTCGGTGTAGATCTCGGCGGCCTCGCGCAGGATGCGGGCCACGGCCGCGCGGGCGGTGGGCTCCTCCGCGAGCGCCACGCCCGCGAAGTCCCCGTACCGGCCCCCGTACACCACCACGACCTCGTCGAAGAGCTTGCGCTTGTCCCCGAAGGCCGCGTAGAGGCTGGGCGCGCTGATGCCGAGCGAGGCGGTCAGGTCGGCGATCGAGGTCGCCTCGTAGCCGCGCTCCCAGAAGGCGAGCATCGCCTTGTCGAGGGCGGCGTCGCGGTCGAAGGAGCGGGGCCTGCCGCGCTGTCCGGTCACCATGCCGACATTCTATAGCGAGCGCTAGGGAATCTGGTACGGTCATTTCTGTAGCGACCACTAGCGATTAGCGGAGGGGGGCGCGTCATGGGCGTGCTCGAGGGAAAGACGGCACTGGTCACCGGCGGCAGCCGGGGCATCGGACGGGCGGTGGCCGAGCGGCTGGCGCGGGACGGGGCACTGGTCGCGGTGCACTACGGACGTGACAGGGGGGCGGCGGAGGCGACGGTCGCCGCGATCGGGGCGGCCGGCGGACGGGCCTTCGCCATCCGGGCCGAACTCGGCGTCCCCGGCGACGCACAGGCCCTCTGGGCCGCGTACGAGGCCCATCCCGCGCACACCGCGGGCGTGGACATCCTGGTCAACAACGCCGGGGCGGCCGCCTTCGCCGGGATCGGGGACACCGACGAGGAGCTGTACGACCGGGCGCACGCGCTCAACGCCCGGGCTCCGTTCTTCGTGATCAAGTACGGGCTGGAGCGGCTGCGGGACGGGGGCCGGATCGTGAACGTGACCGGCACCCCGGACATCGCCCTGCCGGCCATCCTGGCCACGGTCATGGCCAAGGGCGCCGCGAACGCGCTGACCCGGTCGCTGGCCGCGGAACTGGCTCCGCGCGACATCACCGTGAACTCGGTCGGCCCCGGCATCACCGCGACCGACCTCAACGCGGGCCTCCTCGCGGACGACGCGACCCGGGCGCACCTGGCCTCCCGCTCGGTCTTCCACCGGGTGGGCACGGCCGAGGAGGTCGCCGACGTGGTGGCCTTCCTGGCCTCGCCCGACTCCCGCTGGGTCACGGGCCAGCACCTGGACGCGACGGGGGGCCTGCAGCTCGCGCTGCTGTGATCGGGCCGTACCGGACGGCGCCGGTCGGGGGTCGCCGATGACGCTCACCACGAACATCGGAGAGACCCCCGCCGGAGGCATCGACCTCTGCTAGATTGGTCTATACCACGTCATCCACTCCAGATCGGCAGGCCCCGCGTGGAAGTTGTCATCGTCCCGAACGCCAAGGCAGGCGGCGAGCTCATCGCGGAGGCCATGGCCGCTCTGGTGCGGCGCAAGCCCGACGCCCTGCTCGGCGTGGCGACCGGCTCCACCCCGCTGCCCATCTACGAGGCGCTCGCCGCCAAGGTCGGGGCCGGGCAGGTCGACGCCTCCCGGGCCCGGATCTGCCAGCTCGACGAGTACGTCGGCCTGCCGGCCGGTCACCCCGAGTCCTACCGCGCGGTCGTGCTCCGCGAGGTCGTCGAGCCCCTGGGCCTCTCCGAGGCCTCCTTCATGGGCCCCGACGGTTCGGCCGAGGACATCGTCGGCGCGTGCGAGGCCTACGACCGGGCCCTGGCCGAGGCGGGCGGCGTCGATCTCCAGCTGCTGGGCATCGGCACCGACGGCCACATCGGCTTCAACGAGCCCTGCTCGTCCCTCGCCTCCCGCACCCGCATCAAGACGCTGACGGAGCAGACCCGCGTGGACAACGCGCGCTTCTTCGACGACGACCTGGAACAGGTGCCGCACCACGTCATCACCCAGGGCATCGGGACCATCCTCGATGCCCGTCACCTGGTCCTCCTGGCCACCGGCGAGGGCAAGGCCGAGGCCGTCGCGCAGACCGTCGAGGGCCCGCTGTCCGCGCTGGTTCCGGCCTCCGCGCTGCAGCTGCACCAGCACGCCACGGTGGTCGTGGACGAGGCCGCCGCCTCGAAGCTGAAGCTGGCGGACTACTTCCGGCACACCTACGCCAACAAGCCCTCCTGGCAGGGACTGTAGGACCGACCCCGCACCCGCGTACGGCGAAGGGCCGGGCATCCCCTGACGGGATGTCCGGCCCTTCGCCGTACGGGGCCGAACCGCTCCCGAAACCCGGCAGCCCCTGCCCCGGACGGTGTCCGGCACAGGGGCTGTCGCCCTGGTCAGGGGCTCTTGGCGGGGTCAGAGGCCCGCGATCACCTCGGCGGCGGCGCGGCCGCAGACGCGCGAGGCGCCATGCGTGGCGATGTGCAGGGCCCCGCGCGGCTCGGCGCGCGGCAGGCCCATCTCGACCACGACCGTGTCCGGCCGGGCCTCGACCAGCGCGTCGACGGCCTCGGTCATCCAGGGGTGGCGGTGCGCGTCGCGGACCACCGCGACGACGGTACGGTCCCCCGCGGCCACCAGGATGTCCCCGGCCGAGGCGCCCTCGGGGTAGACGCCCGAGCCGGTGCCCGGGAGCAGTTCGGCCAGTTCCACCGCCACGCCCCACGGGGTCTCGTCCCCGACCGCGATGTTCGCGACGGGCGCGAGCGTGGCGACGTAGGGGCCGGTGAGTGGTTTGGCCGAGCCCGTGACGGCCACGGCCCGGCGGGCGGCCGTCAGCCCGATGCCGGACGCGCGGCTCCCCTCCGGTCGCGCGTCCGGCCGGGCCCCGCGGGTCCATGCGGCGAGCGCGCGGACGCGGGCGGCGGCGTCGGCGAGGCGCTCCTCGGGCAGTGCCCCCTCGCGGACGGCCGCGACCAGCGCGTCGCGCAGCCGCAGGACCGTGGCTTCGTCGGCGAGTCCGCCGCCGACGCAGATGGCGTCGGCGCCGGCCGCGATGGCCAGGACCGAGCCGCGCTCGATCCCGTACGTCCCGGCGATGGCGTTCATCTCCATGCCGTCGGTGACGATCAGGCCCTCGTAGCCCAGCTCCTCCCGCAGCAGACCGGTCAGGATCTGCGGGCTGAGGGTGGCCGGGCGGGTCGGGTCGAGGGCGGGCACCAGGATGTGCGCGCTCATCACGGCCTTGGTGCCGGCCTCGATGGCCGCCTCGAACGGGACGAGTTCGCGCGCCCTCAGGGTGTCGAGGTCCACGTCGATGCGCGGCAGCGCGTGGTGCGAGTCGACGTTGGTGTCGCCGTGGCCCGGGAAGTGCTTGGTGCAGGCGGCCACGCCGGCGGCCTGCAGGCCCTCGACGTAGGCGGCGGTGTGCCGGGCGGCGAGGTGGGTGTCGGCGCCGAAGGACCGTACGCCGATGACCGGGTTGTCCGGGTTGGAGTTGACGTCCGCGGACGGGGCCCAGTTGAGGTTGACCCCGCACTCGGCGAGGCGGCGGCCCAGCTCACGGGCGACCTCACGGGTCAGTGCGGTGTCGTCGACGGCGCCGAGGGCCAGGTTGCCGGGGAAGGACGAGCCGCCGCGGACCTCCAGGCGGGTGACGTCGCCGCCCTCCTCGTCGATGGCGACCAGCACGTCGTCCCGCTCTTCGCGCAGCTGCGCGGTCAGCGCGGCGAGCTGCTCGGGCGAGGCGATGTTGCGGCCGAACAGTCCGACGGCGGTGAGGCCTTCGCCGACCCGGCGGAGCAGCCAGGCGGGGGCGGTGGTTCCCTCGAAGCCGGGCTGGAGGACGGCGAGGGCGTCGCGGGTGACCGTATCGGTGCGGTGCGCAAGAACAGTCATGGGGCCGTTATCCCTTCACGGCGCCGGCGGTGAGGCCCGCGGCCATCTTGCGCTGGACGATGAGGAAGAGGACCACGATCGGGACGGCCATCATGGTGGAGCCGGCCATCATCGGGGCGAACTCGGTGCCGTGCTTGGTGGTGAAGTTGCCGAGCCAGACGGTGGCGGTCTGGTTCTGCTGGCTCATCAGCATCAGCGCGTAGAGGTACTCGTTCCACGCCTGGATGAAGGCGTAGACGGAGGTGGCGACCATGCCCGGGGCCAGCAGCGGGAAGACGACCCGCAGGAAGGCGCCGGTCGGCGTGCAGCCGTCGACCATGGCCGCCTCTTCCAGCTCCTTGGGGATGTTGACGATGAAGCCGCGCAGCGTCCACACGGTGAAGGGGAGGACGAAGGTCAGGTACGTGATGATCAGGCCGGTGAGCTTGTCGTACTGACCGAGGTCGTTCAGGAGCAGGAAGACCGGGATGATCATCGCGACGAGCGGGACCATCTGGACGGCGAGGATCCCGACGATCACGACCTTGCGGCCGCGGAAGGCGAAGCGGGAGATGGCCAGGGCGGCCAGCATGCCGACGGCGATGCCGATGACGACCACGACGAGCGAGACGATCAGGCTGCGGCCGACCGGACCCCAGAAGTCGGCGACGTCCAGCGCGCGGGAGAAGTTGGCCAGCGTGAAGGTGTGCGGGAAGAACTGCGGATCGGGGTTGATCGCTTCCTTGGACGGCTTGAAGGCCGTGTTGAGCATCCAGTAGACCGGGAAGCCCGCGGTGGCGAAGACCAGCAGGCCGAGGAGGTTCCAGCCGAGCTTGGACTTGCCCCGCTGCTTCAGGCCGGCGACGCGCGGGGTCGCGGTGGACGTGGTGGACGTGGTGGTCACGCTCATTCCACCTCTCCGATCTTGAGCATCTGGCGCATGTAGACGGCGACCACGCCGAGCAGCAGCAGGACGGTCACCAGGGCGATCGCGGAGCCGCCCGAGTAGTCGTTGACCACGAAGGCCTGCTGGTACGAGTAGGTGGTCAGCAGCTGGAACTCGGCTTCCGGGTTCCCGTTGCGCATCACGAAGACCTGCGGGAAGACGCCCATGTCCCAGATGACGGAGAGGGTCGTCAGCATGACGAGGATCGGCTTCAGGATGGGGAGGGTGACGTGCCGGAACACGCCCCACGCGCCCGCGCCGTCGAGCCGGGCGGCCTCCTCCAGCTCCTTGGGCACCTGGGTGAGGCCCGCGCTGAGGGTGATGACGACGAAGGGGACCGCGCCCCAGACCACCAGCAGCATGATCACCGCAAGGCCCTGGGGGCCGCTGGTGAACCAGTTGTGACCGATCATGTCGACGCCGGGGAGCTTGCTCATCAGGTAGTTGAGGACGCCGTAGTCGGCGTCGAAGAGCCACTTGAAGACGGCGGTGGCGACGATGATGGGCATGCCCCAGCTGGCCACGAGGGCGATGCTGATGAGTGCCTTGACCCAGCCGGAGACCTTCTGCAGCAGCAGCGCGATGAGCATGCCGATCACCATCGTCGCGGCGACCGCGCCGACCGCGAAGATCACCGTGCGCAGGACGACGGCCCAGAACTCGCCGTCGCCGAGGATCTTGGCGAAGTTGTCGAAGCCGACGAACTCGGGATCCTTGAAGCCCCAGAGCTCGGACTTGCCGAAGCTCTGGAAGGACAGGGCCACGAGCCGGTAGAGCGGGTACCCCATGACGAGGGCGATGACCAGCAGGCACGGGGCCAGCAGCAGCCAGGGAGTGGCGCCGGGGCCCTTGCGGCCGGTCCGGCCCGGTGCGGCGGGGCTGCCCGACTCCGCTCCGGGGGGAGTCTTCTGCTTCGCCGGCGGCAGGTCGGCGGTGGTTGTCTGTGCGGCACTCATCGCGCGCTCCTCGGGGGTCCCTCTCTTGACGGGCAGCAGGGCCCCGCCGGTCCGGCGGGGCCCTGCCCACTCAGGTCACTTGGTGTTGATGACCTTGTCGATCTCGGCGTCGGCGGCCTTGGCCGCGTCCTCGACCGACTTGTTGCCGGTGCCGATGTCGCGCAGCGTGGTCTGGAGGAGCTTGGCCTTCTCGATCTGGCCCCAGCCGGACGCCGTCGGGACGAACCAGGAGGACTCGGCAGCGGTGGCCGCGACCTGCGTCTTCGGGTCCGCCTTCAGCGGGCCGAGGTCCGTCTTGTTGTTGGGCAGGTTGCCCTTCTCGATCAGGCCCTTCTGGCCCTGGGCGCCGGTGAAGACGTTGATCCACTCGGCGGCGATGTCCTTGGCCTTGGACTTGGCCGGGATGGCCAGGTCCGAACCGCCCAGGAAGACCGGGAGGTTCTTGCCGCTCGGACCGGGCTGGACGAAGTTCTCCAGCTTGTCCTTCAGGCCGCCGACCTTGTCGTTCTCCGGGGTGGCGGCGGTGGCGCCCTCCCAGGCGGCGGCGAAGATCGCCGCGGAGTTGCCCTGGCCGAAGACGACCGGACGGTCGGACTCGTCCTTGGTCTTGTCGGCGTGCATGTACTTGTCGAGGAGCTCCTTGTACTGCTTGAGCCCCTTCAGCGACTCGGGGGAGGACAGGTTGCCCTTCCACTTGTCGCCGTCCTTCTTGGCGATGCTGCCGCCCGCCTCGTAGACGAAGGACATCGCGGCGTACCAGTCCGGGGAGGGCTGGTAGAGGGCGCTGAACTTGTCGCCCTTCGCGGCCTGGATCTTGTCGAGCGCGGCGGTGTACTCGGCCCACGTCTTCGGCGCGGCGGTGACGCCGGCCTCGGCGGCTATGTCCTTGCGCCAGGTGCCGACGCGGCCACCGGCGTAGTAGGGGACGCCGTAGGTCTTGCCGTCGTAGGTCACGGACTCCTTGAGGGCGTCCAGCCAGGCGGCCGAGTTCTCGAACTTCGACGGGTCGACCTCGGCGAAGGCGCCGGTCGACATGTAGCCGATCATCTCGGAGTTGCCCATCTCGACAACGTCCGGGGCCTTGTCCGTGGCGAGCACGGCATCCAGCTTGGCGTTCTTGTCCGGCCAGCCGTAGTACTCGTGCTTGATGGTGAGACCCGGGTGCTTGGCAACGATCGCGTCGTCGGCCGCCTTCACGAGCTCCGGCCAGTTCTTCTGCGCGTCGACCGTCAGCCAGACGGTGAGCTCCTTGGCTTCGGAGGCCTTGTCGCCGCCCTTGCTGTCGGAATCACCGCACGCCGCGAGGCCGATAACCATGCCCGCGACTCCAACCGCCGCGATGAGCTTGCGCTTCACGCCACCCTCCTCAGGGATGCCTGCCTGCACTTCCCTTGCCCGCCGCGGTGACATACGCGAAGTACTGCCGTGGGGCCGGGATCTGATCCATATTGGTTTAGACCAGTAGCTGGAGCTTGGCCTAGACCTTTAGGGGTGTCAAGGGTCTAATGAGCGGGTGCCCGGTCCGTTATCGGACCGACACCTGGGGAGAGAGAAGGCCTGTCCCCCCATACGTGTCACCATGTGACCGCACATATCGGAGGAGCCGGTGACGGCAGCGAAAATGGAGTCGGGAAGGCGGGCGGCGATGGCCACCGAAGGGGCGACCACTGAGCCGGAAGGCGGGGCAGCCACCCGCACGGCGCGCGTGCCCAAGTACTACCGGCTCAAGCGGCACTTGCTCGACATGACCGAAACCCTGCCGCCCGGCACCCCGGTACCGCCGGAGCGCACGCTCGCGGCCGAGTTCGACACCTCGCGGACCACCGTGCGGCAGGCCCTCCAGGAACTGGTCGTAGAGGGGCGACTGGAGCGAATCCAGGGCAAAGGCACCTTCGTCGCCAAGCCCAAGGTCTCCCAGGCCCTGCAACTGACCTCGTACACGGAGGACATGCGGGCCCAGGGACTGGAACCGACCTCCCAGCTCCTCGACATCGGCTACGTGACGGCCGATGACACCCTCGCCGGACTGCTCAAGATCACCACCGGCGGACGGGTGCTGCGCATCGAGCGGCTGCGGCTGGCCAGCGGCGAGCCGATGGCCATCGAGACCACCCACCTCTCGGCCAAGCGCTTCCCCGCACTGCGCCGGTCGCTCGCCAAGTACACCTCCCTCTACACCGCTCTGGCCGAGGTGTACGACGTGCACCTGGCCGAGGCCGAGGAAACCATCGAGACGTCACTGGCCACCCCGCGCGAAGCCGGCCTGCTCGGCACCGACGTCGGGCTGCCGATGCTGATGCTCTCCCGGCACTCCCTGGACGCCGACGGCGAACCGGTGGAGTGGGTGCGGTCGGTGTACCGCGGCGACCGCTACAAGTTCGTCGCCAGGCTCAAGCGCCCGGCGGTCTGACCTCGCACGTTCGGGCCCGTCCGAGCTCGCCCGGCTCCGCCCGGCGGACCCCGGCCTACCGAATTCCTTCACATACCGGAATGCGGACGGACCCTTACGCTCACCGGGCAATCCCCCGTAGATTCCCTGCCCTTACGCAGATGATCGACGAGGGGACGAGGTCATGCCTGAACCGGAAGCAACAGGGACAGAACGGGACACGGCGAGTCCGGCCACCGGGCCGGACTCGCCCTCTCCCCGGTCCATCGCCGTGTGGGTGCTCGTCGGACTCGTCGGCGCCATCGGCTGGGGCGTGCTCGCGCTCTCGCGCGGCGAGGAGATCTCCGCGGCCTGGCTGCTCGCCGCCGCACTGGGCTCGTACGCCATCGCCTACCGCTTCTACGCGCGCTTCATCGCCCACCGCGTGCTGAAGGTGGACGCCACCCGGGCCACCCCCGCCGAACGCCTTGACAACGGTGTCGACTTCCATCCCACCGACCGCCGGGTCCTCTTCGGCCACCACTTCGCCGCCGTCGCCGGCGCCGGCCCGCTCGTCGGACCCGTGCTCGCCGCGCAGATGGGCTACCTGCCGGGCACCATCTGGATCGTCGCGGGCGTCATCTTCGCCGGGGCCGTGCAGGACATGGTCACACTGTTCTTCTCCACCCGCCGCGACGGGCGTTCGCTCGGCCAGATGGCCAGGGACGAGATCGGTCCCGTCGGCGGGGCCGCCGCCCTCATCGCCGTGTTCGCCATCATGATCATCCTGCTGGCGGTGCTGGCACTGGTCATCGTCAACGCCCTGGCGCACTCCCCCTGGGGCGTCTTCTCCATCGGCATGACCATCCCGATCGCCGTCTTCATGGGCTTCTACCTGCGCGTCCTGCGGCCGGGCCGGGTCACCGAGGTCTCCGTCATCGGCGTCGCCCTGCTGCTGCTCGCGATCGTCGCCGGCGGCTGGGTCGCCGAGTCCTCCTTCGCCGGCACCTTCACCCTGGAGAAGGAGACGCTGGTCATCTGGATGGTGGTGTACGGCTTCCTGGCATCGGTGCTGCCGGTGTGGATGCTGCTCGCGCCCCGCGACTACCTCTCCACCTTCATGAAGGTCGGCACCATCGCGCTCCTCGCGCTCGGCGTGGTCATCGCGATGCCCACCCTGAAGATGCCCTCGATCACCGACTTCGCGGCGAGCGGCGACGGACCGGTCTTCGCCGGGTCGATGTTCCCCTTCGTCTTCATCACCATCGCCTGCGGCGCGCTCTCCGGCTTCCACGCCCTGGTCTCCTCGGGAACCACCCCGAAGATGATCCAGAAGGAGACCCAGGTCCGCATGATCGGCTACGGCGCGATGCTGACCGAGTCCTTCGTCGCCGTCATGGCGATCATCGCGGCCTGCATCATCGAGCCCGGCCTCTTCTTCGCCGTCAACTCCCCCGGCGGGGTCATCGGCACCACCGTCGAGTCCGCCTCCCAGGCGGTGACGAACTTCGGCTTCGCCATCTCCCCCGAGGCGCTCACCCAGGCCGCCAAGGACGTCGAGGAAGCCAGCCTCCTCTCCCGCACGGGCGGCGCGCCGACCTTCGCACTCGGAATGTCGGAGATCTTCTCCGCCGTGATCGGCGGCGCGGGCATGAAGGCGTTCTGGTACCACTTCGCGATCATGTTCGAGGCGCTCTTCATCCTGACGACGCTCGACGCGGGCACCCGCGTCGGCCGGTTCATGCTCCAGGACACCCTCGGCAACGTCCACAAGTCCTTCAAGGACGTCAGCTGGAAGCCCGGCGTGTGGTTCGCGAGCGCGATCGTCGTCGGCGGCTGGGGCTACTTCCTGTGGGTCGGCATCAAGGACCCGCTGGGCGGCATCAACCAGCTCTTCCCGCTCTTCGGCATCGCCAACCAGCTGCTCGCCGCGGTCGCGCTCGCCGTCTGCACCACGCTGCTGGTCAAGTCCGGCCGGCTCAAGTGGGCCTGGGTGACGGGCGTGCCGCTGGTCTGGGACGCCACGGTGACCCTCACCGCGAGCTACCAGAAGATCTTCTCCAAGGACGTGAAGGTCGGCTTCTTCGCCCAGCGCGACAAGTACCAGGCCGGAATCGACGCCGACAAGGTCCTGCCTCCGGCGAAGAACATGGACGACATGCACACCGTGGTCACCAACGCCACGGTCGACGGCGTGCTGTGCGCCTTCTTCGCGGTCCTGATCCTGGTGGTCCTCGCGGACGCGGCCCGGACCTGCCTGAAGGCCGTCCGCAACCCGGAGTCGGCGACCCTCTCCGAGGTCCCGTGGACCGAGTCGAAGATCGTCGCCCCCGCCGGACTGATCGCGACCGCCGAGGAGCGGGCGGAGCTCGCCGCGGCGGGCCCGGACGCGGGCGGCGGACACGTCAAGGAGCCGGTGGCGTGAGCACCGTACGGAGCGTGCTGGCCAGGGCCCGGTTCTACGTACGGGAGTTCTCGGGGGAGGCCGCGTACGACCGGTACGTCGCCCACGCCCGCTCCCACGACCCGGACGCGGAGGTCCTCACCCGCCGCGCCTTCGAACGCGCCCGTACGGACGCCCGCGAGGCGGACCCCCGCGAGGGCTTCCGCTGCTGCTGAGCCGCCCCGCACGCCGAAGGCCCCGCCGGATGCTTCCGGCGGGGCCTTCGCGTCGGTGCCGACTTCGAGGACAGCGCCCGCCGTCACCCGTCCTGCACACTCGACCGCATGGACATGACGATCAGGGCGGTGCGGCCCGCCGAGTACGCGGAGCTGGGTGAGATCACGGCGCAGGCCTACCTCGCCGACGGGCATCTGGACTTCAACGAGGATGACGAATACCTGCACGTGCTGCGCGACGTGGCCGGCCGGGCGGCCCGGGCCGAGGTGCTCGTCGCCGAGCGGGAGGGGCGGGTGCTGGGCGGGGTGACCTTCGCCGCCCCCGGCAGCCCGCTCGCCGACATCGCCGCCCCCGACGAGGCGGAGTTCCGGATGCTCGCGGTGGCCCACGGGGCGCGCGGCCAGGGCGCCGGCGAGGCCCTGGTGCGGGCGTGCATCGAGCGGGCGCGGGCGATCGAGGGTGTGACGGGCCTCGCGCTCTCCACCCAGCGCAGCATGGCCGGGGCCCACCGGATCTACGTACGACTGGGCTTCGTGCGCACGCCGGAGCGGGACTGGGCGCCGATCGACGGCCTGACACTCCTCACGTATCGACTCAAGCTGTAGCCACGCCGACACTACATGTGGGGGTTGCCGCAACGGGCCGCCCCCACATGTATGCTCATGCCTGCTGTCGCTGCAGGGGAATCCGGTGCGAATCCGGAACTGTCCCGCAACGGTATGAAGTGTCCGGCTACCGGACGCCAAGTCCGATGACCTGCCTACAGCGTGCCCGGCTCGACCGAACCGGGTGCCGATTCGTCCGGGCCTCGCGGTTGGGCCGGTGGACGCCATGCGGGGGTACGCGTTCTCGTCGCGCCCGCATGCGCCCGCTCGCGCCCCGCCCCGCCGATGACCGGGCCGAGCGAGGGAGAGCTCCCGCCGTGACCATCGCGCCTTCCGCACCGCGCGCCGAGTCCACTTCTGGCGACAACACCGAGGGCCCGGGGGCCACGCTGCTGCGTACCCTCACCGAACTTACGGCGGACCTCCCCGACACCGACCCCGGCCGGGTCGCGGCCTCCGCGCTGCGCGGCCGCAGCTCCGCCGCCGACGACGCCGAACTGCGCGGGCTGGCCACGGAGGCCGCCGCCGGTCTGATCTCCGAGGACCCGGCCTACTCCCGGCTCGCCGCCCGCCTGCTGACGCTGGCCGTGCGCGACGAGGCCGCGAGCCAGGGCTCCACCTCCTTCTCGGCCTCCGTCGAGGTCGGTCACCGCGAGGGCCTCATCGCCGACCGCACGGCCGAGTTCGTCCGCACCCACGCGGCCCGCCTGGACTCGCTCGTCGAGCTCACGCTCGCCGAGGGCGCCGACGACCGCTTCGGCTTCTTCGGCCTGCGCACCCTGCACAGCCGCTACCTGCTGCGCCACCCGATCACCCGTCAGGTCATCGAGACCCCGCAGTACTTCATGCTGCGCGTGGCCTGCGGCCTGGCCGCGGACGACAGCGTCCAGGCCGTGGAGGAAGTGGCCTCGCTGTACCGGCTGATGAGCCGTCTGGACTACCTGCCGTCCTCCCCCACGCTCTTCAACTCCGGCACCCGGCACCCGCAGATGTCCTCCTGCTACCTGCTGGACTCCCCGCTGGACGAGCTCGACTCGATCTACGACCGCTACCACCAGGTCGCCCGGCTCTCCAAGCACGCCGGCGGCATCGGCCTCTCGTACTCCCGCATCCGCGCCCGCGGTTCGCTGATCCGCGGCACCAACGGCCACTCCAACGGCATCGTGCCGTTCCTGAAGACCCTCGACGCGTCCGTCGCCGCCGTGAACCAGGGCGGCCGCCGCAAGGGTGCCGCCGCCGTCTACCTGGAGACCTGGCACGCGGACATCGAGGAGTTCCTGGAGCTCCGCGACAACACCGGTGAGGACCAGCGCCGTACGCACAACCTGAACCTCGCCCACTGGGTGCCGGACGAGTTCATGCGCCGCGTGAACGCCGACGCCGACTGGTCGCTGTTCTCCCCGGCCGACGTGCCCGAGCTGGTCGACCTGTGGGGCGACGAGTTCGACGCCGCCTACCGCAAGGCCGAGGCGGAGGGCCTGGCCCGCAAGACCATGCCCGCCCGCGACCTGTACGGCCGGATGATGCGCACCCTCGCGCAGACCGGCCAGGGCTGGATGACCTTCAAGGACGCCTCCAACCGCACGGCGAACCAGACGGCCGAGCCGGGCACCGTCGTGCACTCCTCGAACCTGTGCACCGAGATCATCGAGGTCACCAACGACGGCGAGACCGCCGTCTGCAACCTCGGTTCGGTCAACCTGGGCGCCTTCGTCGTGGACGGCGACATCGACTGGGAGCGGATGGACGAGACCGTCCGCACCGCCGTGACCTTCCTCGACCGCGTGGTGGACATCAACTTCTACCCGACCGAGCAGGCCGGCCGTTCCAACGCCCGCTGGCGCCCGGTGGGCCTGGGCGCGATGGGCCTCCAGGACGTCTTCTTCAAGCTGAAGCTGCCCTTCGACTCCCCCGAGGCGAAGGCCCTGTCCACCAAGCTCTCCGAGCGCATCATGCTGGCCGCCTACGAGGCCTCGTGCGACCTCGCCGAGCGCAGCGGCCCGCTGCCGGCCTGGGAGCAGACCCGCACCGCCCGCGGTGTCCTGCACCCGGACCACTACGACGTGGAGCTGAACTGGCCGGAGCGCTGGGAGGCGCTGCGCGCCCGTGTCGCCGAGACCGGCATGCGCAACTCCCTGCTCCTGGCCATCGCCCCGACGGCCACGATCGCCTCGATCGCCGGCGTGTACGAGTGCATCGAGCCGCAGGTCTCCAACCTCTTCAAGCGCGAGACCCTCAGCGGTGAGTTCCTCCAGGTGAACGGCTACCTGGTGGAGGAGCTGAAGCAGCTCGGCGTGTGGGACGCCCAGACCCGTGAGGCGCTGCGCGACTCCTCCGGCTCGGTCCAGGGCTTCGGCTGGATCCCGGCCGAGGTCCGCGAGCTGTACCGCACGGCGTGGGAGATCCCGCAGCGCGGTCTGATCGACATGGCGGCGGCCCGTACGCCGTTCCTGGACCAGTCGCAGTCGCTGAACCTGTTCCTGGAGACGCCCACCATCGGCAAGCTCAGCTCGATGTACGCGTACGCCTGGAAGCAGGGCCTGAAGACCACGTACTACCTGCGTTCGCGCCCGGCGACGAAGATCGCCCGCGCCGCGCAGGCGGCCGCTCCCGCAGCGCTCCCGCTGGCCGACGCCGCCGCCGACGCCGCGGCCGCGGAAGCGCTCGCCTGCTCCCTTGAGAACCCCGAGTCCTGCGAGGCCTGCCAGTAATGAGCTCCAACGACACCAAGAACCTCCTGGACCCGGGCTTCGAGCTCACGCTCCGCCCGATGCGCTACCCGGACTTCTACGAGCGCTACCGGGACGCGATCAAGAACACCTGGACCGTCGAGGAGGTCGACCTCCACTCGGACGTCGCCGACCTGGCGAAGCTGACGCCCTCCGAGCAGCACATGATCGGCCGCCTGGTCGCGTTCTTCGCGACGGGTGACTCGATCGTCTCGAACAACCTGGTGCTGACGCTCTACAAGCACATCAACTCCCCGGAGGCGCGCCTGTACCTGTCGCGCCAGCTGTTCGAGGAGGCCGTGCACGTCCAGTTCTATCTGACGCTGCTCGACACCTACCTGCCCGACCCGGACGACCGTGCGGCCGCCTTCGACGCGGTCGAGGAGATCCCCTCCATCCGCGAGAAGGCGCAGTTCTGCTTCAAGTGGATGGACTCGGTCGAGAAGATCGAGCGCCTGGAGACGGCCGCCGACCGCCGCCGCTTCCTGCTGAACCTGATCTGCTTCGCCGCGTGCATCGAGGGCCTGTTCTTCTACGGCGCCTTCGCGTACGTCTACTGGTTCCGCTCGCGCGGCCTGCTGCACGGCCTGGCGACCGGCACCAACTGGGTGTTCCGCGACGAAACCATGCACATGAACTTCGCGTTCGAGGTCGTGGACACGGTCCGCAAGGAGGAGCCGGAGCTCTTCGACGACGCCCTCCAGCAGCAGGTCACCGACATGCTGAAGGAGGCCGTGGAGGCGGAGCTGCAGTTCGGCCGCGACCTGTGCGGCGACGGCCTGCCGGGCATGAACACCGAGTCGATGCGCGAGTACCTGGAGTGCGTCGCGGACCAGCGTCTGGTCCGTCTGGGCTTCCCGCCGGTGTACGGCTCGCAGAACCCGTTCTCCTTCATGGAGCTGCAGGGCGTCCAGGAGCTGACGAACTTCTTCGAGCGCCGTCCGTCGGCCTACCAGGTCGCGGTCGAGGGCACGGTCGACCTGGACGAGGACTTCTGAGACCTCGTGCGGTCCGACCGGGGAGCCGGGATGCGGAGTTTCCGTGTCCCGGCTTCTCGCGTTCCCCGGTGTTCAGTGGGCGATGGGGCCCCAGTGCCGCCGGACGGAGGGCCGCAGGGCCCGCCGCCGCGGGGTGGGCGGGAGGCCGCCCGCGCGCTGGCGGGGGAGCCACACCAGCCGGGTCGCGACGGCCCGCAGCTGCCGGTCGATGCGCCGGTCGTGCAGGATCCCGTACAGGCCGGGCCCGATCAGCAGGGCGGCGAAGGCGATGACGACGAGGTAACTCACGAAAGTGGTCATACCTCTACTGTCCGCCTGATCGCCCATGATCGACAGTGGCAGGACTGTCATGGAAGACCGAATTACTGCCACACTGCTCTCATGCTGACCAACGTGGCCGTGGCCCTCGTCGACGGAGTCGCCCCCTTCGAGCTGGGGATCTTCTGCGAGGTGTTCGGAATCGATCGCAGTGAGATGGGCGTACCGGTGTACGACTTCGCCGTGTGCGCGGCGGAGGAAGGGCCGCTGACCGTGGGCGGGGGCGCCTTCGGGATCACCCCCGCGCACGGGCTGGAGCGGCTGGAGGAGGCCGACCTCATCTGCCTGCCCGCCGCCGGTGACGCCGGCGTACGCGTCTACCCCGAGCCCCTGCTGGCGGCCCTGCGCCGGGCCGTGGACCGGGGTGCGCGGGTCCTGAGCGTGTGCAGCGGGGCCTACGTCCTCGGCGCCGCCGGGCTGCTCGACGGCCGCCGGTGCACCACTCACTGGATGCACTCCGCGGCCCTGGCCCGCCGCTTCCCGCGGGCCTTCGTCGACCCGGACGTCCTCTACGTGGACGAGGGCTCGGTGATCACCGCCGCCGGCACGGCTTCGGGCATCGACGCCTGCCTGCACGTGGTCCGCCAGGAGCACGGCGCCGAGGTGGCCAACATCATCGCGCGCAGGATGGTGGTACCGCCCCACCGGGACGGCGGGCAGGCCCAGTACATCCAGCGGCCGCTGCCCCGCACCGCCTGCGACACGGTGGGCGAGGTGATCGAGTGGATGGCCCGCCACCTGGAGGACGAGATCACCGTGGAGCAGCTCGCGGAGCGCGCGCACATGTCGCCGCGGACCTTCGCCCGCCGCTTCCTCCAGGAGACCGGCACCACCCCGTACAAGTGGGTGCTGCGCCAGCGGGTCCTGCTGGCGCAGGAGTTGCTGGAGTCCACCGACGACACGGTCGACGCGATCGCCGGCCGCTCCGGCTTCGGCAACGCGGCCGCCCTGCGCCACCACTTCCTGCGGACCCTGGGCACCACGCCGAACTCCTTCCGGCGCACCTTCCGGGGCCCGCAGGCCGCCTAGTGCTGTGGCCGGAAAGGTTTGCCGGGTCGCGGCGTCCGGTGCGGTGCGTCGCAAGGCGGAGGGCCGCGGCTCGTACTGGACGTACCAGCAAGGTCCGACAACGCGGCGAGGGGCCGTGCCGGGGGCCGCGACGCGGTGAACCTTGCCGGTCACAGCACTAGGCCGTGTCGTCCCACCGGTACTCCACGATGCGGCCGTCGACCGTCCCGACCAGCAACCGCCCCTGCGGCGTCACCGCGAGGGACAGCGCGCAGGTCGGGACCCCGTCGACGGCGAGGGTGATCCGGTGGCGCACCGCGCCCGTCTCGGCGTCCAGGACGGTCAGGGCCCCGGAGCCGTCCGCCGCGTAGACGCTCGCCCCGTCCGAGTCCAGGGCCGTCGCGCGGTGGTCGCCGCGGTGCTCCCACAACACCGCACCGTCCAGGGAACGCCGTACGACGAAGCAGCTGCCCGGCCTGCGCCCGTGCGGCTCGTGGACGGACCCGGCGTACACCAGGGACTCCCCGATCTCCACCGCCGGACCGCCGAAGTGCTGCTCCTCCGGCGGCCGGCCGTGCGGGAAGAGCGGACGCGGCGTGCCGTCCTCGTCCACCGCGCTGACCCACAGGTCCCGCTGGGACCACTCCGTACGGGCGCTCACCAGGAGGTAGGGGCGGCTCGGACGGCGCACCGGGAACGGATGGTTGAACAGGGCGAAGCCCCCCGCCCCGGGCCCCTGGTGCCCGTCGGCGGCCGGTCCTCCGGCGGCCGGTCCGTCGGTGATGCCGTCCAGTTCGAG
This sequence comes from Streptomyces sp. NPDC054932, assembly GCF_053610205.1. Lineage (NCBI taxonomy): Bacteria > Bacillati > Actinomycetota > Actinomycetes > Kitasatosporales > Streptomycetaceae > Streptomyces > Streptomyces sp. NPDC054932. The sequence continues at coordinate 79,359 of NZ_JBSGXU010000008.1, forward strand.
CATCGACAGCCGCTCGCGTCCCGCGCTCGGCTCCCCCACCGGCCACAGGACCATCTGCCGCCCGCCGCCCGGCACCAGGACCGCGTACCCGTCAGGCCGCACAGTCCCGACCACCCGACCGGTGTCGACCTCGATCCGGGCGACCCGGGCCCCGCCCGGCTTCCAGCCGGGGGGAACGTGACGCCGGATCCGCTCGGCGTTGGCCCACACGGACGCCGCGTCGCCGGACATCACCAGCTGGCGGCCGCCCTCCTCGTCCCCGACCGCCCATTGCCGTTCCCCGGACGGCAGCCAGGACTCCGCGAGGACCCCGTCCAGCGCGGCCAGCACCCGGCCGTCCGCCAGTCCTTCGACCGCCCACACCCGCCGGCGCAGGGACCACTCCCGCCCGGCCGCCCGCGCCAGCTCCGTCAACAGGCGGCGGGCCTCCGGGCCGCGGTCCGGCCGGTCGTACGGCGCCACGGGCACGTCCAGCTCCTCGCCGAGGACGCCCCCCGCCCCGACCGCGGCCCAGTCCGCACGACGGACGACGGCCGTGTGCCCCTGCTCGTGTGCGACCGGACCCTCCCAGTCCTCGGACGGGCTCAGCACCAGGCGCAGTGCGTCCGCGCCGCGCCACGCGAGGTCGAGGACCTCCCGCTCGTACTCCAGGGCGGACACGACGTCGCCGGTGTCCAGATGGACCAGCAGCAGCTCACCCTCGAAGAAGCAGCCGCCGTCGTAGCGTCCGGTGCCCACGGCCAGCAGGGGCAGGACGGGGTGGAAGGCGAGCGAGTGCACGGGCTTGCCGGAACGCAGCACGTACCGGCAGCGCAGGCCGTCCCGCTCGTACACGCCGATGCTGTGGCCGCTCCACCCGCTGTACCAGGTCCCGCCGGTCCACTGGGCCGACCCCACGTCGCCGCCGACCGCGAGCAGCCCCGAGCGGTCGTCGGCGACGGCCACGGCGGGCTCCCCGATCTCGGAGAACGGCCCGCCGCCGAGCACGCGCCCCACGGTCGGCCCGGGAATCCCGGGGGCCTCACGGGTCATACGGTTCTTCCCCCCGGGTTCCGCCCCCTAGGCGTTGGGGACAGTCTCGTAGCGGGGAGTGCCCTCCTCCATCTGGCGCAGGGCGTCCTTGCGGTCCCGCTTCGAGAGGCGGTCGATGTAGAGGTAGCCGTACAGGTGGTCCGTCTCGTGCTGCAGGCAGCGGGCGAAGTAGCCGGTGCCGCGCACCTTGATCGGGTTGCCCTGCGCGTCCTGGCCCTCGACCTCGGCGTAGTCCGGGCGGGCCAGCGCGGCGTACGCCGTCGGGACCGACAGGCAGCCCTCGTTCGAGTCGTCCAGCACCCGCGCGCCGGCCGGCAGCTCGATCAGCTTCGGGTTGACCACCACACCGGTGTGGCGCTTGCCGTCGTCGTCCGGGCAGTCGTAGACGAAGACCTTGGCGTCCACGCCGATCTGGTTCGCGGCCAGGCCCACGCCCTCGGCGGCCTTCTGGCTGGCGAACATGTCGTCGATCAGCTGCGCCAGCTCGTCGCCGAATTCGGTGACGTCCTTGCACTCCCGGTGCAGGACCGGGTTGCCGACGACGGTGATCGGGCGGGCGGTGCCGCGCTCACGGTGGGCGAGCTCGCGCTCCGCACAGTCCTCCGTGTCCACGACGTACCCGTCGTTCACGACCTCGACAACCTCGTTCTCCTGCTGCGCCATGTCCGCCGTACGCCTTCCGTAAGTCCCGGTCACCGATGGCCGTGGTGGCCACCGATGTGCCGGTACAGCCTACGGCCCCGGGTCAGCAGACTTCTTCGAGATCCCGCCACTCGCGGGTGCCCGGGCTGTCGGCGACCCAGCCGTCGAGCAGTCCGCGCACCAGACCGGCCGGCGCCGCGATCCCGCATTCGCGCTCGGGCACCCACAGGGAGCCGGAGCCGGCCGTACGGTGCCCCAGCGGTCCGGGATGCCCCGGCTCGCTGTGGTCGTGGGGATCGAGGTGCTCGCCGTCGCCCTCGTCGCTCGGCATCTCGCTCTCCGAGCAGGTCCGGCACAGCAGCCGCACCGACGAGGACCAGTCCTCGGCGGCGAACCCGGCGTCGGAGGCCAGCTGCTCCAGCGCGTCACGGTCCGCCTCGGTGGCCGCCTCCAGCAGCACCACCCAGGTCGGCACGGGGGACGGCGCCCACAGCTCGATCTCGTCGAACACGGGGTACGAGGGCCCCGCCGCGGTCACCCGCTCGCCGTGCGGGACGCCGTCGTGGAGCACGACCTCGCCCCAGCGCCGCCCCGAGGAGGGCAGCGGGATCGAGAGGACCTCCAGCCGGGCCGGGTCCAGCCTGCGGCCCCAGACCACCTCGGCCTCGCCCTCGGGCGAGAGCCGCACGGCGGCGCTCCCGAGCTCCATCCCGACCGGCTCGCCCGCCCCGGCCGCGTCCCCGGGCACCTTCAGCCCGTACGCCTGCCAGGCCCGCCGGGCCAGCGGCCAGTCCTGCAGCGCGGTGGCGGCGATCCCCACGTTCCACCAGTCCGGGGCGCCGGTCTCCCGGTCCAGCAGGGCCACGGCGCGCAGCCCGGCGGCCCGCGCCTGCTCCCAGTCGTGCCGGAACTTGTGCAGCAGCGCCAGATTGAACCAGGACTCGGACAGCCAGGGCTCCAGGTCCGCGGCTCTGGTCAGGAGCGCGCCCGCGTCCTCGTACCGCCCGTCGCCGATCAGCGTGAACGCGCGGTCGGTGGCCTGCCGCCACGAGGCGGAGGGCCGATGCCGTACCTTCCCGAAGATCCTCACGATTCCCGCCTGCCTGGGGGCACCTCCCAGCCGGTGGCTGGGGGAGAACGGTGCAGCCTTGCGGACACTCCTACGGTCCCTCTTACTGGCATCCAACCATGCCCACTCGGACGGCCGCTCATTACCCATGGGTTACCCAGGTGGGACGGGAACAACTCTGTCACGTCCACCCCTGGCCAGAACCCTTGCCAGGCACTCCACGACCTCCGGCTGGTAATCATGCCCGGTGCCCAGGCGGAGCCGCTCCAGGGCGGCCAGTGAGCCGCCCGGGTGACGACTCCCGCCGACCAGATCGTCGTACGCATTCACCGTACGCACGATCCGGGCGGATGTGGGCTGCTCCCGGTACGGATCCGCCTGCCGCTCCACCACCACGGCGACCTCGGCGGGCACCCCGGTCTGCCGGGCGACCTCCCCGCCCAGCTCGGCGATCCGGCGGGCCTGCGCGTCCGGCAGCCCGGCGGTGGCCCCGTCCGGGACCGGGTCGACGAGGGAGAGCTGCCCGATGTCGTGCATCAGCGCGGCGTACTCCAGCACCGTGAGCTCCCGCTCCGACAGGCCCAGCTCCCGGCCGACGGCACAGCTCAGGGCGGCCACCCGGCGGGCGTGGCCCGGCCGGGTGCAGCCGGCGATCTCGGTGGCGCGGGCCAGCGAGGTGATGGTCTGGCGGTAGGTGGTGCGGATCGCGGTGATCCGGTGGAAGGACAGCTGGGTCAGCAGCAGGGGCACGCTGAAGACGGGCAGGGCCCACAGGCCCGCGACGGCCGCGCCGAGCGCCATCACCACCCCGGTGGCACAGATCGCCGAGCCGATGCCGAGCTGGGCGCGCAGCTCGTCGCGCAGCAGGGGACCGTACGGCCAGCCCGTCCGGGCCCCGGCCAGTGCGGCGGCGAGCACGGCGTCGCACAGGGCGGTGAGGCCCAGGAGGAGGAGCAGGAAGAGGACGAGGTAGGGGCCCTGGCCCACCCACTGCTCCAGTCGGCCCGAGTTGTAGAGCGGCTGGAAACAGGCGGCGGCGAAGGCGACGGTGAGGACCCGGCGGGACAGGTGGTCGAGGGCGGGGCCGCGGCCGCGGGCGATGTGCGGGACGATCCCGGCGAGGGCGGCGGCGACGGCGACCGCGACGATCTGGAGCACCCCGTGGTGGGTGGGCAGCCCGGCGCTCTGGCCCAGCAGGGCGTAGGCGAGGGCGCCGGCGGAGCCGAGCGGGGCGGGCCGGCGGTCGAGGGGGCCCGGGCGGTCCCGGCGGGCGAGCTCGCCGACGGCGATCAGGGTGCCGAAGGCCAGGGCGGCGCCCGGCTCGGCGACGCCGTTCCACAGGGTGTGGCCGAGGCCGGCGACGGTGAGCGCGGCCGCGGCCCCCCGCACCGTCCACACGGCCGGGGCGCTCATCCGCCCGCCCCGGTGCCGTCGGCGTCCGGGGCGGACCCGCCGGCCGGGCCGGGGACGGCGGGGACCCTGCCCGGTGGCGGCGGGACGGGTGCGAGGGGACGGGAGCCCCGGTCCGGCAGCCCGGCCAGGGCCGCGGGGTCCGGCCCCGGACCCGGCGCGGCCGTACCCGCCGGGATCACCTGGAGGTCCTCGTCGGAGGTCACCACCGGGTGCCAGCCGGTCCGGCCGATCGCGTCGACCAGCGCCCGCACCATCGACGGGTCGAACTGCGCCCCCGCGCACCGTTCCAGCTCCGCGAGGGCGACCGGCACCGGCCGGGCCCGGCTGTAGGAGCGGGTCGAGGTCATCGCGTCGAAGGCGTCGGCCACGGCCACCACCCGGGCCAGCACCGGGATCTGCTCGCCGGTCAGCCCGTACGGATAGCCGGAGCCGTCGACCCGCTCGTGGTGGTGCAGGATCGCGGACCGGGCCTCCCCGAGGAAGCCGATGCCGCGCACCATCTCGTGGCCGTACTCGGGGTGCAGCTCGATGATCCGGCGCTCCTGCGGGGTGAGCGGCCCGTCCTTGCGCAGCAGCCGGGTGGGGACGCCGAGTTTGCCGACGTCGTGCAGGATCCCCGCGATGCGCACCGTCTCCAGCCGGTCCTCGGTCATGCCCAGCTCGCGGGCGATCATCGCGGAGGCCTGGCCGACCCGTTCGCTGTGGCCGCGCGTGTAGCGGTCCTTGATGTCGACGGCCTGGACGAGGGCGCGGATGGTGGCCCGGTGGGCGGCGTGTTCGCGGTGGTACTGGGCGAAGACCCAGCAGGAGATGTACATCGGCAGCAGGACCAGCAGCGCCGCCGGGAGCCCGTACGGGCTGCGCCACATGACGGCCATCATCAGGCCGGCGAGGCCGTGGACGCAGTGCGGGGCGAGGGAGCGGGGCAGCGCCGCGCGCCAGGCGGTGGCGGCGGGCCGGCGTTCGGCGGCGGCCAGGACGCCCCCGTCGAGGGCGGTGAGCACCAGGCAGAAGACGACGGCCGCGGCGATCGCGGGAAGCAGCAGGTGGGGGAAGTCGGCCGTCCCTGCGGGCGGCCCGCCCCCGGTGGCGGGCCCGCCGCCCGGGGCGGCCGGGCCGTGCAGCAGTCCGTACGCCTGCCCCGCGGCCCAGGCGGCTGTCGCCTGCTGCGCGCCGTGCCACACGCGGCGCACCGGGACGGGCGGGTGGACGACGGTCCCGGCGAAGCCCCCGGGCAGCGCCACGAGCGCGGCGGCGGCGGGCGGCAGCAGGAAGACGGCGGCGAGCACCACCGGGAAGAAGGAGCCGATGCCCTCGGGCACCCGGCTGCCGAGCAGCGGGCAGACCCGGACGAGTTCGCAGCCGAGGTGGAGCACGGCGAGCACGGTCACGGAGGTCCAGGGCGTACCGGAATCGGTGAGGGCCGGGGTGACGCACGCGACGGCCGCGAGGACGGCGCACAGGATGTATCCGCGCGCCACCGGCGGAAGTGTCCGCATGGCGCTCTCCTCCCCTGTGCCGTGACACCGGGTACCGAAATCGAACCGGCACCGATTGGGGAGAATAGGTGGGGCCCGGAGCGAGGTGGGCCACATTTCCGCATTGGGCCATGCGGACGCCCCCGGATTAGCACATTCGGGTGAACGAAGTGCCCTTCCGGGGGCGGATGTTGAACGCTTTGTCGAGTGGTCAGCCGGTAGCCGGGTTGTCGGCGGTGACATCGTGGTCGGGCACTGCCTGACCGGACCTGATCAGCTCGATCCGGCCCATCACCTTCGACCGCAGGTCGGTCGGCACGTCGTCCGACCCGCAGCAACGCTTCACCAGCTTCTTCACGGCCTGTTCCAGGCCGTACTTCTCCAGGCAGGGATTGCACTCGCCGAAGTGCGTCTCGAACTTCGTGCAGTCACTGTCCGGCATCTCCTGGTCGAGGAACTCGTACAGGTGATCCAGGACCTCCGAGCACTCTGTCTCGTGCGGCTCTCCGCAACTCATGAGCCCGTGCCTTTCCGGTCGTTCGACTCCCCCGCGCCCGCGGGAACCAGCCCGCGCTCACGGGCATAGTCCTCCAGCATTCCGCGGAGTTGACGGCGGCCACGGTGCAGTCGCGACATGACCGTACCGATGGGTGTACCCATGATGTCCGCGATCTCCTTGTACGCAAAGCCCTCTACGTCGGCAAGGTAGACCGCGATGCGGAACTCCTCCGGAATGGCCTGCAGGGCTTCCTTCACATCCGAATCGGGCAGGTGGTCGAGCGCCTGCGACTCGGCGGAACGCAGTCCGGTCGACATGTGCGACTCGGCGCGCGCCAGCTGCCAGTCCTCGATCTCCTCCGCGGCGCTGCGCTGGGGCTCGCGCTGCTTCTTGCGGTAGGAGTTGATGAAGGTGTTGGTCAGAATGCGGTACAGCCACGCCTTCAGGTTGGTGCCCTCGCGGAACTGGTGGAAGGACGCGTACGCCTTCGCGTACGTCTCCTGGACCAGGTCCTCGGCGTCGGCCGGATTGCGCGTCATGCGCAGCGCGGCCGAGTACATCTGGTCGAGGTAGCCGAGGGCGTCCCGTTCGAAGCGCGCATTGCGCTCCAGGGTCGTCTCCTCCGCGTGGCCTTCGTCGGTCCCAGCGACAGGACCCACCTCCTCCGACAGCGTGGCGGCTCCGAAAGCGGATCCGCTCGAATCGGAGAATAGTCGACCTTCCCGGCCGTCCGCCGCCCGAAGCGAGCTGCGCTTGGGCGCGGGCAGCACGGTCCAGTCCAGGTCAGCGGCCTGCCGACGGTTCTGGCTGATGACCTGGGTCATGCGCTCCCTCTCCTCCGACGAGTTCCCGTACGTTCCGACATCCGAGACAACAGAAGGGGCGTGCGGCGCATTCCCGGGCACCCGGCGGGTTTTCGGTCCGTCCACGGGCCGGGCCGGCCTCGCTCACACGGGGAGCCGGGCGAGCCACTCCCCCACCGCTGCGGTGATCGTCGAGAGCGCCTCCTCCTGGGTGGTGTCCGCCTTCTTCGGCACCGCGAAGCCGTGGTCCCCGTACGCGACCTCCACGAGCTCGTACGGGTCCGGCCCGCCCGGCGGCGGGAACTCCTCGGGCCGCCCGAAGGGGTCCCGGCCGCCCTGGACCACGAGGGTGGGCCGGCCGGCCCCGGTGAGCTCCCCGGCGCGGGACTTCTCGGGGCGGCCCGGCGGGTGCAGCGGGAAGGCCAGCGCCAGCACCCCGGCGGCGCCCAGCTCGGCGGCGGTCCGGCAGGCCACCCGGGCCCCGGCGCTGCGCCCGCCCGCGACCACCGGCAGTCCGGGCCCGGCGAGCGCCGGCCACAGCCCGCGCCACCCCTCGTCCAGCACCTTGGGTGCGGCAGCGACCTTCTTCCCGGCGACCCGCCAGGGCTGTTCGACCAGGGCCACCGTGATCCCGCGGGCGGGCAGGGCCGCGGCCAGCGCCCGCAGGTCCCGGGCCTCGATACCGCCGCCGGCGCCGTGGCTCACGGCGAGCACGAGCTTCGGCTCCGGTGCCTCGTGCCAGGTGATGCGGGCCTCTCCCGCCGGGGTGTCGACACTCTCGGTACGCGTGGTCATGCCCCCATCGTGCCGCCCCGCCCGCTCAGAAGAGGGTGCCCTCCTCCGGCGCGGCGAGCTCGGTCAGCAGCTCCGGCCCGTTGTTGCGCACGCTGCTCACGGCGGTGGACACCGGGTAGGCCCGCATCAGCCCGCCGGGCGGCGGTGCCAGCAGCTCCCGCAGGGAGCCTTCGGTGTCGGTGTTCGCGGGGTCCAGCCAGGCGTCCCAGCGGTCCGGGGGCAGCATCAGCGGCATCCGCGGATGGATGTCGGAGAGCGAGCGCGGTCCCTCGGCGGGGGCCACGCCCAGCGGACCGGTCTCGGCCTCCGTGGTGATCACCGAGCAGGTGACCCACCAGGCGAGCGGGTGCTCGTCGGGCAGGGTCCGGTCGCGCCAGAACTCGTATATGCCGGCCATGGCGAAGACGGAGCCGTCGGAAGGGAGCACGAAGTAGGGCTGCTTGCGGGCCCGCTTCTTCTTCCCCTCCACCTCCAGCTGGCGCTCGTCGTGGGCGGTGACCCACTCGTAGTAGCCGTCGGCGGGGACGATGCAGCGGCGCTGCGCGAAGGGCCTGCGGAAGGACGGCTTCTCGTGCAGGGTCTCCGACCGGGCGTTGATCATCCGGGCGGCGCCGTCGGGGTTCTGGGCCCAGGAGGGGACCAGCCCCCATTTCAGGACGCGCAGCTGGCGAACCGGACGGGAGTGCGAGGCGTCTTTGAGGGGACGGTCGAGGATCACATGGACCTCTTTCGTCGGCGCCACGTTCCAGTCGGGGGCCAGGGCCTCCTCCGGCTCCCACCTCTCGATGCCGAAGGCCGCCACCAGTTCCTCGGGCCCACGACCCGCCGCATACCGTCCGCACATGGCTGTCACACTGCCATGTCGCCCCCTCACCACCGCAAGGAGTCCGCCACCTTATGGACAGCAGCACGACGGCCGGTCTGTGGGACCGGCTCACGGGCATACAGGCCGCGCCCGACCTGTGGCTGGTGATCGTGACGGGGGTGGTCGCGCTGGCCGCGGTGGGGCCCCGCCCGCTGTGGCGCCTGTCGCGCAACGCCGTCACCATCGCGCACGAGGGCGGGCACGGCCTGCTGGCCCTGCTGACCGGGCGCCGCCTCAGCGGGATACGGCTGCACTCCGACACCAGCGGCGTCACCGTCAGCCGGGGCAGGCCGACCGGGCTCGGGATGATCCTGACCGCCGCGGGCGGGTACACGGCGCCCTCGCTGCTCGGGCTGGGCGGCGCGGCGCTGCTGTCGGCGCACCGGATCACGCTGCTGCTGTGGGCGGCCACCGCCCTGCTGCTGGCGATGCTGGTGATGATCCGCAACGCGTACGGGGCGCTGACGGTCGTGCTGACCGGCGGAACCTTCCTGCTGGTCTCCTGGCTGACCCCGGCCGAGGTGCAGGCCGGCTTCGCGTACCTGGTGGTGTGGTTCCTGCTGCTCGGCGGGGTCCGGCCGGTCTTCGAGCTGGGGGCCAAGCGCCGGCACGGCGGAGCACCGGATTCCGACGCCGACCAGCTCGGCCGCCTCACCCACCTGCACCCGGTGGTGTGGCTGCTCTTCTTCCACGTCGTCGCCCTGTGCTCGCTGATCGGCGGCGCCCGCTGGCTGCTCGACCTGTGACCGCTCCCTGAGACGGAACCGGGATCAAGATCTGGCATCGGGGGAAGCCACTAAAGTGGTGGCCATGACCGAGACCCCCGCGCTCCCTGCCCTCTGGCCCGCTCCGCTCGCCGATGGGACCGTCCACGCCACCGTCACGGTGCCGGGATCCAAATCGGTCACCAACCGGGCCCTGGTGCTCGCCGCGCTGGCGGCCGAGCCCGGCTGGGTGCGCCGCCCGCTGCGCTCGCGGGACTCCCAGCTGATGTCCGACGCCCTGCGCGCGATGGGCGTCGGCATCGAGGAGACCGTCTCCTCCAGTTCCGCCCGTGCCACCAACGGCGCAGTCGGCGGCGAGGCATGGCGGATCATCCCGGCGGCCCTGCACGGCCCGACGACCGTGGACGTCGGCAACGCGGGCACGGTCATGCGCTTCCTGCCGCCCCTGGCCACCCTCGCCGACGGCGACATCCGCTTCGACGGCGACCCGCGCTCCTACGAGCGCCCGCTCGGCCAGGTCATCACGGCGCTGCGCACCCTCGGGGCCCGGATCGACGACGACGGCCGGGGCGCGCTGCCCATGACCGTCCTGGGCGGCGGGGCCCTGGAGGGCGGCACGGTCGAGATCGACGCCAGCAACTCCTCGCAGTTCGTCTCCGCGCTGCTGCTCTCCGCCCCGCGCTTCAACCAGGGCGTCGAGGTCCGGCACGTGGGCGGCAACCTGCCGTCGATGCCGCACATCCGGATGACGGTGGAGATGCTGCGCGCGGCCGGCGCCCAGGTCGACACCCCCGAGGCCGGCGGCGAGAAGGACGTGTGGCGGGTCGCCCCCGGCGCGCTGCTGGGCCGCGACATGGTCGTGGAGCCGGACCTCTCCAACGCGCAGCCCTTCCTGGCCGCGGCCCTGATCACCGGCGGCACGGTCACCGTCCCGGACTGGCCGAGCCGCACCACGCAGCCCGGTGACGCGCTGCGCCGGATCTTCACCGAGATGGGCGGCTCCTGCGAGCTGACCGACGCCGGCCTGGTCTTCACCGGCACCGGCAAGATCCACGGCATCGACGTGGACCTGAGCGAGGTCGGCGAGCTCACCCCGGGCATCGCGGCGGTGGCGGCCCTGGCCGACTCCGAGTCGGTGCTGCGCGGTGTCGCGCACCTGCGGCTGCACGAGACGGACCGGCTGGCCGCCCTGACCAAGGAGATCAACGCGCTCGGCGGCGATGTCACCGAGACCGCCGACGGCCTGCGCATCCGGCCGCGCCGGATGCACGGCGGCACCTTCCACACGTACGACGACCACCGGATGGCCACCGCGGGTGCGGTGATCGGCCTGGCGGTGGAGGGCGTGCAGATCGAGAACGTGGCGACGACCGCGAAGACCCTGCCGGACTTCCCGAAGATGTGGACGGACATGCTCGCCGGGGACGCCGGTGGCTCCGGGACCTCCGGAACGGGTGCGGGAGCGTAGGGCCCGTCATGCGCAGGTACGGCAAGCACACCGACGAGGACGACATCCGCCAGCGCCCGAACCCCAAGGGCAACCGGCCTCGGACCAGCATCCGCCCCAAGCACGAGGACGCGGCCGAGGGCTTCGTCCTCACCGTGGACCGCGGCCGGCTGACCTGCCTGGTCGAGAACCGCACGGTGCACGCGATGAAGGCCCGCGAGCTGGGCCGCAAGGCGGCGGTGGTCGGCGACCGCGTCTGGATCGTCGGTGACCTGTCCGGCAAGAAGGACACCCTGGCCCGCATCGTGCGGATCGAGGAGCGCAGGTCCGTCCTGCGGCGCACCGCCGACGACGACGATCCGTACGAGCGCGTGGTCGTCGCCAACGCCGACCAGCTGGCCATCGTCACGGCCCTGGCCGACCCGGAGCCGCGGCCCCGGATGATCGACCGCTGCCTGGTCGCGGCGTACGACGCCGGGCTGGAGCCGCTGCTGGTGCTCACCAAGTCCGACCTGACCTCCGCGGACAAGATCCTGGAGATCTACTCGACGCTCGGCGTGAACTACGTGGTGACCAACCGCGAGGAGCTGGCCACGGGCGACGCGGCCGACCGGGTGCGCGAGCGGCTCGACGGCCGCATCACCGCCTTCGTCGGACACTCGGGCGTCGGCAAGACCACCCTGGTGAACTCGCTGGTCGCCGAGGGCCGCCAGCGCGCCACCGGCCACGTCAACGCGGTGACCGGCCGCGGTCGGCACACCACCACCTCCGCGCTCGCGCTGCCGCTGCCGAGCGGCGACGGCTGGGTCATCGACACCCCGGGCGTGCGCTCCTTCGGCCTGCACCACGTGGACCCGTCCCGGGTGATCCTCGCCTTCCCGGACCTGGTGCCGGGTACCGAGGAGTGCCCGCGCGCGTGCAGCCACGACGAGCAGGACTGCGCGCTCGACAAGTGGGTGGAGGACGGCCACGCGGACCCGGCGCGGCTGTATTCGCTGCGGCGGCTGCTGGAGACGCGCGAGCGGCGCGAGGGCGACTGACCGTCCGGCTGTGGTTCGGCCGCGTTTGCCGAGGGCCCTGTCTGGATAAATGCATAATCGCACCAAGTGACGTGATGTCACGTGACGCGGGGAGGCATTCGACATGGCGTGGCTGCTGGTCGTGGTCGCGGGACTCCTGGAGACCGGTTTCGCGGTCTGCCTCAAGCTCTCCCACGGATTCACCCGGCTGTGGCCGACCGTCGCCTTCGCCTGCTTCGCGCTCGGCAGCTTCGGTCTGCTGACCCTGGCGCTCAAGAAACTGGACGTGGGACCGGCGTACGCGGTGTGGACGGGCATCGGCGCGGCCGGTACGGCGATCTACGGCATGGTCTTCCTCGGCGACCTGGTCTCCACCCTCAAACTCGTCTCGATCTCGCTGGTCATCCTCGGCATCATCGGGCTCCAGCTGTCCGGATCGGCACACTGAGCAGCCTGCGCAGCTCCCCCGGACCCGGCTCCTCCCCCGGGGCGACCACGTAGGAGAGGGCGAGGCGTACGGCGAGTTCGCAGCGCTGCGGCCCCTCCCCCGGCGTCAGCGCGGCGGCCGCCCGGTCCCGGACGGCCCGGGCCAGCTCGCCGGGCCCGGGCGTGCGGCCGCCCGCCGCGGGCAGGCCCGCATCCCAGCTGCCGGTGAGCAGGGCTCGTACGAGGGGCTGGGCGCGGGCCGCCCGTACGGTCCACTCCGCGACGGCGGCGAGCCGCTCGGCGGCCTGGGCCGGGGCGGACAGGGCCCGGTCCACCCCGTCGAGGTAGCGGTCGGCCTCGCGGCGGACCAGGGCGCGGCCCAGGCCCGCCTTGCCGCCGAACTCGTTGTAGAGGGTCTGGCGGGACACCCCGGCGGCGGCGGCCACGTCGACCATCCGCACGTCCGGCCAGGGGCGCGCCGAGAGCGCCGCCAGTGCCGCCTCCAGCAAGGACTCCCGGGCTGCCGGCATCCGCGCCTCCCCGTTCGGCTCTCCCCCGCCAGAGTTGACGGGTCGCCAGATGCTGTCAAGGGCGCGTTCGGGCCGCACTGTGGACTGCGTTGGTCGGGGTCCGGGAGTCTCGATACTGTTCGGGCATGCCCGAGTATGACGATGACCTGCGCCTTGCCCTCGATCTCGCCGACGCGGCGGACGCCGCCACGATGGAGCGGTTCCGCGCCCTCGACCTGCAGGTCGAGACGAAGCCGGACATGACCCCGGTGAGCGAGGCGGACAGGGCCGCCGAGGAGATCATCCGGGCCGGCATCGCGGCCGCCCGGCCGGACGACGCCATCCTGGGCGAGGAGTACGGGCTCAAGGGCAGCGGTCCGCGCCGCTGGGTGGTGGACCCGATCGACGGCACGAAGAACTATGTGCGCGGGGTCCCGGTCTGGGCGACCCTGATCTCCCTGATGGCCGAGGACGCCGACGGCGTCTTCCGGCCGGTGGTCGGCGTGGTGTCCGCGCCGGCGCTGGGCCGCCGCTGGTGGGCGGCGCAGGGCGGGGGCGCGTACGCGGGCGGCGCGCTCGGCGGGACCGCGGAGCCCACGGCGATCCGCGTCTCGCAGGTGGGCGGGCTGGGCGACGCCTCGTTCGCGTACTCCTCGCTGAGCGGCTGGGAGGAGCAGGGCCGGCTCCCCGGCTTCCTGGACCTGACCCGCGCGTGCTGGCGCACCCGCGGCTACGGGGACTTCTGGCCGTACATGATGGTCGCGGAGGGCTCGCTGGACCTGTGCGCGGAGCCGGAGCTCAACCTGTGGGACATGGCGGCCATCGCGGTGGTGGTCCAGGAGGCGGGCGGCCGCTTCACCGGCCTCGACGGGGTGGACGGGGTGCACGGCGGGAACGCCGCGGCGTCGAACGGACTGCTCCACGAGGAGATGCTGAGCCTGCTGCGCCCGCGCGCCTGAGGCTCCCGAGCGCCTCCCACGCTCCGCCCCGCGCCTCCTTGTCGGCCCTCCGTGCCCGTGGGAATCTGATACTCCCCACGCTTGTGCGCTTGTGAAGCGTTTCTCTAGGAGGCGGCTTCTCCGCGCACCCACCCGAGCGGGGGGACACACCCCAGGAGGTGGCTCTCTTCATGCTCGTCCGCGACGCAATGAGCACCGTGATCCTCACCCTCGGACCCGCACACACCCTCCGGCAGGCGGCCTGCCTGATGTCCGGCCGGCGCGTCGGCGCGGCCGTCGTCCTCGACCCCGACCACAGCGGAATCGGCATCCTGACCGAGCGCGACATCCTCAACTCGATCGGCGCGGGCCACGATCCCGACCGGGAGTCCGTGGGCGCGCACACCACCAACAACGTCGTGTTCTGCACGCCGGAGGCCACTGTGCAGGAAGCCGCCGAGGCGATGGCCCACGGCGGCTTCCGGCACCTGATCGTGCTGGAGCACGGCGGACCGGTCGGCATCGTGTCCGTGCGCGACGTCATCCGCTGCTGGGTACCGGCGCGGCGCACGGTCCCCGCGTGAAACGACGCCGGGCCGCAGTCCTCCGAGGAGGGC